>CAZALG010000123.1:0-6545 GCA_964485935.1 uncultured bacterium
TATTAGAAATTTCATTCAGGAACAATATGATGGTTCAGGTGTTACTTTTTGTTTGCTTGTAGGTGATGGGGATGAACTCCCACCTCCTGTTGGTACTGTTGGGAGGGCATTTGGAGAAGATGCTGATCCTGTTTATGCTTATACCGACGGAGATGATTATTATCCGGATCTTTTTATGGGTAGGTTTTCATCTAATGGCGGAGAAGCGGATAATATAAGAAATCAAGTGATGCGTAGCATCAAATATGAAAGAAATCCGGAAGAGGGGGGAGATTGGTATCGTAGAGGTCTTATGGTCGCAAGTGAGGAAAGTGACGATTACGATTCAATTATGGATAAGGAGAGATGCGAATGGCTGAAAGACACTTTAATTTACAATGTTTCTCCTTATTTTACATATACCGCCGTTGATTCGAGTTATGACCCCTGGGGTTCTGCTTCTATTATTTCAAGTGCTATTAATTCTGGAGTTTCTATTATAAACTATATCGGACATGGGTATATATACGGATGGCAAAGTGGGGGCGGGTTTTACATAAGTAATATAGAAAATCTTACTAACTATTCGATGTTGCCTCATGTAATTTCCGTTGGTTGTCGAGTTGGAGATTTTAAAAACTATGATTGTTTTTCTGAAGCGGCATTGACTGCCGGTACACCGGAAAACCCTACGGGATTTATTGTAACATTTGGTCCAACTATAAATCAGACCTGGATTCCCCCATGTATAGGACAGGAGGGTGCAGTTAATTTACTTGCGCATTACAAGGCTAATACTGCCGGAGGTATATATTTTAACGGTCTGTGCTATATGATTGAGCAATGTGGAGGTGATACGTCCAATGACGGCGTAGAAATTGCTCAGACATGGCATATTTTCGGTGATCCTTCTATTCAACTTCGAACAGATGTACCCCGTAATTTCAAAGTCAATAAGGTCCTGGCTAATTTCTTTGATTCTTTGGTTTGTCAAGTAAATGTTTATGAAGAGGATTCAATAACTCCCGTTGAAAAAGCTATGGTATCTTTTTGTAGCAAAGATAATTCTCTTATAGCATCAGGATATACAAATTCGGCAGGTAATTATGAATTTACACTTGACTCAAACAATTTTATGCAGGATGAGTATGTTTATCTAACAGTGACTGATTTTAATTATAAACCCTACTTGGATTCAACAACGCTTATGAGTATCGTATTTTCTCCTGAGTCTGTAGAAGTTAATGTCCCCACAGAAGTAGAAATAATAACGTGCAATGGTTTGGAAGTGGTAATTGACGGTTATGGTTTTTGGGCTTGTGATACAACGGACAATTCTGGCAGAGCAATCATAAATATTAATGCTCCTTATGGTGGAGAACTCCAGGTTTCATTTTTCGATACTTCTGAAGCAAGATTATTCTATAAGAAAACGCTTCCTGTTTTTGGTGCGTTAGACTTAACCGCCCCTAATATTCAAGCTTCTTGTAATGAAATAGGAGTTTCCGGTGGTTTTATGCCAGGATTTCCTGGTAGAATTCTTGGATCCGCTGATTCATTATCTTTTTCAATGTTTATACGGGGAGCTGGTATTGATACTTCTTTTTTTGCTCCGGATGGTTTTTTAGAAAAAGATTTAGTGTTTGAAGAATTAGGAGAAGTTGAAGTAGCGCTTGGAAAGTCAGGTTACAATGTATATCAGAAAGTATTTCCCGTTATAAATTACAGAGGATGGCTTTCGGGTTATGTTATTAGCGGGGCTGATTCTGTAAATGGAATAAGACTGCGGGTTTATAATGCCGGCGCTGATACCGGATCTGTTATGCCTGTTGCCGTTATTACCTCTAATGATAATGGATTTTGTGAATTAGAGGATTCTTTATTGTGCGGATACTATGATGTTTACGCTAAAGGTATTGGATATCAGAGTGAGTTATATCCGATAACCGTTAAAAATTCAAGCAATAATGTTGACTTCAATATCCCTCCCGAGTCTTACGCTATTGATTTATCTACATTAATTAATGGAAATTATTTAGAAGTAAAATATAGTATCCCACAGGAAACGAATGTTGAATTTGTTGTCTTTGACGCCTTGGGTCGAAAAATCACTTCTGAATTAAAAATGAGAAATTTCGGTAACTTCACACAAGTTATAGATATGCAAAATTTCTCGACGGGTATTTATTTCTTTGTGATGAAAGCCGGGAATAGAGTGTTTACACCGGAAAAGTTTATATTAATTCGATAAATAGATCAACTTTTTTAGCAACAAATAGCACAAATTTCACAAATTAACTAACAATAGATTTCTTTGATATAAAAAAATAAGACCTTTTTTTCTTTATTAGTGCTATTTGTGTAATTCGTTGTTACTCTTTGTGTGGTGGGTTGGGTTTTAAGCAAATAAAAATCTTGTGTAATCTGTGGTTGAAAATATTAAAAACAATAACTGAATATTAAATATGTATGATTATTATAATCTTTTAGTTTACCCGGTAGAGGGGAGTCCAGTTCTATACCCTGGCGGATAGCAATATATGATTTTTGATTAAATCTTAAATCAAATCCAAGAACTCCTCTAGTTTCACTGTTTTTTTGTCCGTTTAAATTTCTCCATGCTTTTTGTAATCCTAAAGTTAAATCTAAATAGTTGGATAGTGAATGGTTGTATATTAAACTCAAGCCCATCCATTTTCTTTTATACTTCAATGAATCATTTTTAATATATTTCCAGTTCATCGGAAAGCCGATTTGAATAGTGCTTCTTTTAGAAACTTTTGTTTTTATAAATGGTTCAGCAAAAAAATTATCTACATTTGCTTTATAATTGAGAGCATCTTCGGGCATTGAAATATAGGATGAGTCAAGTTTGGAGTAGTTCAACCTCAGTCCCGGAGAAATTTTGGGAAAAATATGGTAGTAAATGGTGTTTTTTAATCCCATACCTCCGTACTCACCACGCCCTATTTGTTCATCATTTTCAAGAAAATTTTTCTTTGCCTTAATTGTTTTATAATATCTGTAGTACAAATCCGCCTGATTGTTGTTAACGCAGCCTTGGAGTTCAAGATTTACAGGTAATCTAGTATAAGGATCTTCTAAGTTTGAAGGTTCCGTGTGGGATATAAGGTGATTATGGTCGAATTCATGTATAACTAAATTTAGAAAATGATTGTTTTTAGTATTTTCCCAGTATCCCAGTCCCATACCGATATATTTTTTATTATGAGAAGACCCTGGTGAAAAAAAGAGTGAAAATGAAAGTGGTATTCCGGCATTTTCTGACCCAATCCATCTGAGCTTAAACAAATGTTCTTCAGTTTTAATATCATAATCTGTTTCTCTATGTAAATTGTATTCGAAGACTATTTTTGAAAAAATATGTATCCATATTTTTGCTCTGTAGATTTCATGCAAATTTTCTGAATCGCGTGAACCGTATGTTGTTTGAATTCCGTTTTTACTATGTAGATACCGAAATTCCTCTTCTATAGGAATAAGGGAAAAACTTCTATCCATTAAGTAAAGAGTGTTATCATCACCAAGAAGAGAAAGTAAAAAAAATAATATCATTTAAGCAGAAGGGAAATATCTATAGATTTATAGGAATGAGTTAAAGCTCCCACTGAAATATAGTCCACTCCTGTTTTTTCAATTTCTTTTACGTTTTCAAGTGTTACATTGCCGGAATATTCAGTTAATACATTTTTTCCTTTTGCTAAAGCTGCCGACTTTTTTGCTTCTTCTATAGACATATTATCGAGCAGTAAATGTTTTGCTCCGCATTCTATAGCTTCTTTAACTTCCTCAATATTTCGCACTTCTATTTCTCCCTCTATTAAAGACAAAACCTTCTTGATTCCTCCGGCGATTTTTATATGGTTTTCCTTTATTAAAACTTTATCATACAATCCTATTCTGTGATTGGTTCCTCCGCCCATAAGTACGGCATATTTTTCCAGATATCTTAATGTGGGAGTGGTTTTCCTTGTATCCAATATCGCTGTTTTACTGTTTTTTATTTTATCAACAAATTTTTTAGTATAGGTAGAAATTCCGCTTAATCTCTGCACAAAATTTAAGGCTACCCTTTCTCCAGTTAATATAGCTCGTGTATTTCCTTTAATATGCATTATTTCTTGAGGTTCGAGCCAGACACCTTCACTTGCAAGAATTTCAGTTTTTACTTTACCTAATTCTTCAAATGTCCACCTGATTATTTCTAAACCGCAGAGGACTGCCCTTTCTTTTGTTCTAATTATTCCGTATGAAGTGTGTGTTTTTGGTACTATATGTTGTGTTGTTAAATCAGCCTTGCCTATATCTTCCGCTAGAGCTTTTTTTATTAGTGGCAGAACTTTTTCTTTCTTTAATTTGGTCACGGATTATCCTCCTGATTTCATCCCTTATTTTTGCAGCTTTTTCAAATTCCAATTTCTCGGCACTCTGTTTCATTTCACTCCGGAGCTTCTCGACAATCTCTATTCTTTCTATTTCTGAGGAGAATTTTTCAGGTATTTTTAAATCTATAATTGTTTCACTGTCTTCTTTCTTTTTTTCTCCTGCGACTGCTGTTGTCATCATTATCTGTTCACGTGTTTTTTTTATGCTTTCGGGTATAATATTATGTTTTTTATTATATTCAAGTTGAATATTCCTTCTTCTATTGATTTCTTTTAGAGCGTTTTTGATTGCAGCCGTTTCTTCTTCTGCGTAGAGTATAACTCTGCTATTGATATTACGCGCGGCTCTCCCTGCTGTTTGTATTATAGATGTTTCGGAGCGGAGAAAGCCGGCTTTATCGGCATCGAGAATCGCAACCAGTGCTACCTCAGGAAGGTCGAGGCCTTCTCTTAAGAGATTTATTCCTACCAGTACGTCAAAATCACCCAGACGCAGACCTCTTAGGAGTTCCATCCTCTCGGGAGCATCTATTTCTGAATGTAAGTATTTTACTTTTAATCCAACATCTATTAAGTACTCTGTTAATTCTTCGGACATTTTTTTGGTTAGCGTGGTGATAAGTATCCGGTGACCTTGTTCGACTTCTTTTTGTATTTCTTCTATAAGGTCATCAATTTGATTTTCTGTTTTTCTTATCTCGATTGGTGGATCGACAATTCCTGTAGGTCTAACTAGCTGTTCGGTTATTTTTCCTTTTGATTTATTTATTTCCCATTCTTGTGGTGTTGCTGATGTGTAGAGAACTTTATCGATTTTTTGCTGAAATTCCTCAAAATCGAGCGGTCTGTTGTCGAGAGCCGAGGGGAGTCTGAAACCATATTCCACAAGAGTTTCTTTTCTCGATCTGTCTCCATGGTACATTCCTCTTATCTGGGGTATAGTCCGGTGAGATTCATCTAAAATAGTAAGAAACTCGTCCGGAAAATAGTCTATAAGTGTATATGGGGGTTCGCCTTCTTCTCGCATAGATAAATATCTGGAATAATTTTCGATGCCCGAACAGAAACCGATTTCACGTAAGAATTCAATATCATATTTAGTTCTGCTTTCTATTCTTTGTGCTTCTATGTATTTTTCATTATCCAGAAAATATTGAACTCTTTCTTCCATTTCTTTTTCTATTTTTCCTATTGAATTTAGAACTCTTTCTTCAGGTAACACAAAATGGTGAGCAGGATATATATGAAGTTCGTTTATTTCTTCTATTCTTTTTGAGCTTATAGGGTCTATAGAAGATATTCTTTCTAATTCGTCTCCAAAAAATTCTATTCTATATCCTTTAAATTCGTAAGACAGGAATAAATCAATTATGTCACCTCTTACTCTGAAATTTCCCTGTTCAAACTCGATATCGTTACGCTTGTATTGATTTGAAACAAGTTTTTTTATTAATTTATCTCTTGATATTTGCATGCCGGGTGAAATTTTTATTAATTGCTTTTTGAAATCGGCTGGGGAACCCAGTCCATATATACAGGAAACAGAAGCTATAATTATGACGTCTTTTCGTTCGAGAAGGGAAGTCGTGGCTTTCATTCTTAAGCGTTCTATCTCTTCGTTTATAGATGCGTCTTTTTCTATATATGTATCACTTTCGGGGACATAGGCTTCCGGTTGATAATAATCGTAATATGAAACGAAATATTCTACAGCGTTTTCCGGAAAAAATTGTTTAAACTCGCCGTATAATTGTGCCGATAGAGTTTTGTTGTGTGAAACAATTAACGTAGGTACCCCAAGTTTTTCTATAACATTTGCCATTGTAAATGTCTTTCCCGAGCCTGTTACCCCCAGTAAGGTTTGGTGCTTTTTGCCTTTCTGGATACCTTTTAGAAGATTTTCGATAGCCTCAGGCTGGTCTCCTGTTGGTTTATAAACTGAAGTGAGTTTGAAGTTATTTCGCATATAGAAAGAATAAAACAGGTTTTAGGTTTCCGCAAGGACTTAACAGTATTTTTAGCCACAAAGACACTAAGACACGAAGGAAAAAACAAAAAAATATATTTACGTTGTTTAAAACTCTACCCACACCCCCAAAAAATTAATTTCACGTTTATAATGAGAAAAAGTCTTGATTATTCAGGGGGTGGAGATATTCT
>CAZALG010000124.1:0-6501 GCA_964485935.1 uncultured bacterium
AGAATATCTCCACCCCCTGAATAATCAAGACTTTTTCTCATTATAAACGTGAAATATTGTTTTTTTTGGTGGTATGGGGAGTCTGGTTTCTGGCTACTGAATTCTTAGTTACAATGCTGCGTCCAGGCTTATCGGCTTTCCATCCGAAATGCTCTGAACATATCTTGAGTCGATAAAATCAACCCATTTTTTCCCCGCAAGATATCTCGCTAGAGCTTCTTCCGGATTTTCCGAAAAAACAGATAAGAACTTAAGATAAGAAAAACCCAGAAGGAGGTTGTCTTCAACCTCATATAAATTATAGCTCACTTCGCTTAACTTTTGTTCCTCTTCTGCTGTCAAGCCAACGGAACCTGAATACAAAAGAACCTCTCCAATATATGTAGCCGTTCCGGTCATTACTTGAGTAAGTCCTTTAGCATTAACTTTACTTGTGGCGCTCGGAATAAAATCGCTTTCAGCTTGAATCCAGCGGACAACCACCGGCCACCTCATCCAGAAACGAATGGAATAATCATAGGCTCTTTTAATTGTTTCGCTATCGCCCCTTACTCCACTGGATCTTGCGTATAATAAAGCTTGATGGCGTAGTTCTTCGTATTCTTTATGCCACCTCACCTCTGAAGTTGGAGAGATAAAAGGTATAGGAATTAAAAGGAACATAAAGATTATTAAAGTTAAGATTGGACGATAATTCTTACTCTTTTTTATTTCAAAAATCATCCTTCTATAATTTACTTAAAAATTCTATTTTCGCAAGGTATAAATAGATATTTCTCGTATTCTTATATAAAAAACTCTGCAGTATTTGGTAATACCGCAGAGTTTACCTGCAAACTTAAAAAACTAAAAAATAACAAGGAGGTAAAACTATTTCTCGTTCATATGTATAAAACTTGCTTTATTTAAAATCTTGTAAACTTTTTTGCTCTCCCTCTTTGTATTCTCTTAGGCTTTCTATTTCTTCTTTTAACTCCTGAAAAGATTGGGAAGCACGAAAACGGGTATATAAGTTTTCATTTTCGCTTGAAGACAATTGTTTTAAAAGCTCTTCTCTGGCTTTCCCAATCGGAAGTTCCATAAGTACGAAAGCACGGAATCCTTTACCTTCCTCTTTCACCTTGGTTTTGTTTTCTCTTGATCCTACAAGGGTTTGATCCACAACATTCTTAGAAACTTGAGTAAATTGTTGTAAAAACTCTCCTTCTTCTACTGCTCCCACTTCCTCTTCAAATTTCTTTATCAACCCCATAATATGAGACTCGAGGTTTTCGGCTATATCCATTCTCGCTCCCTGCTTGGCTTTATCTATTGCTACCTGTAAATCCACTGAAGTAGCAGTAGCTTTTCCGTATATATAATTCTCATCAGTTGGTGGATTTAGATACCAATCGGGAATTTCTATATCGCCCACTTTAGTTACACCCTTCGAAGCACAACCAAGAACCAAAAGCACCAAAATTAATACGCCTGCAATTAACTTCCTCATACTACCTCCTTTTTTTTAGTATATTTAGTATAGAAAAAAAATATAAAAAGTCAAGAGATTAAATATGTTGGAGATTTATAAAAGCTTTTCCAAGTTAATGATATAGGGTCCAGTATTGACAAAACGCATATTTCTTCTATTATAACAAAAAAAATGGAGGAAATTTAATGGGAAAAAAATGTTATATTTGTGGAAAGACGACAACTTTTGGTAATAAAGTTAGTCATTCCAAACAAAAAACGAGAAAAAAACAAAAACCTAACTTACATAATATAAAAATAGAAGTTAATAACGAAATTAAGAAAGTATATATTTGTTCAAAGTGTTTAAAAGCAAATAAAGTTAAAAAAGTTGTTTAATTAATCAAAAAACTTTTTTGCTGTTTCTTTGTTTCTTAAACTTATTCTATCGTTATGGGCATTAAAAGATAAAATATTTCTTTTTTTTCTCCTTCTATTGTAATAGGTTTATTTTTGGCTTCAAAACTTAAGGTTACTTTTTTGGATTTAATTTTTCTCAAAAAGTCTATTAAGTAGTTGGAAGATAGAGCTATATTTATTTTCTTTCCCTCATATTTTCCTTCTAATTCTTCCTTGCTTTCTCCTATCTCTGAAAAAACCTCTAAATTCAACCTCTCTCCTAAGTCTAAATTTACGGTTTTTGGTCTGTCATTAGAAAAGACAGAAACTCGTTTAAGAGAATAAAGAAATGGTTCTCTATCCACAGTAAGAACGTTATCGTTTTTCTCAGATATAACGGCTTTGTAATTCGGAAAATCAACTTTTATTAAATTAGAAACCAGTGTAAATTGTTCCCCGAAGAAGTAAATTCTACTCTCATCTACACCGATTTTCATTTTTTTAGCATTAAAAGTAGGAAGTTGTCTTAAAATTTTTGGAGGAACAACCAACTTAAATGGTTTTTCACCAAGATTAACTTTTATATCTTTATAACCAAGGCTAAAGCTATCGGTCGCAACGAGTTTTAAATTTTGGTTTTCATATTCCCATAACATTCCACTCATCTTTCGTTTAGATGAATCCTCGGGGACAATAAAGACAAGTTTGTCGATAGTCTCTTCCAAATCTTTAGTATCTACTTCATAAGTTTCTTCTTCGGTTATTACAGGTTCAGAAGGAAAATCTTCTTCTTCCATTAGAGGTAAATAAAAGTAGCCTTTGTCGTATTCAATTTTAATTCTGCCTTCTTCTCTACGGAAAATTGTTTCACCTCTTATTTCTCCCATTATTGAAAATAAAGTTTTTGCGGGAACTACAATAGTACTTGTTTCTTCCGTTTTACATAGATTTGTATTATATATTAGGGAAGTATCGAGATCGGTAGCAAAAATGTTTAATTTTTCTTTTTCTACTTTTATTCTTACATTAGACAATATAGGGAATGTAGTGTGCATGGGTACAATTTGAATTATAGCTTTAAATTCTTTTACAAAATCTTCAGCATTTATAGAAAAAAGCATTATTCCTCCTTTTTAACATTACTTATAATTATATAATTCTTATAGTAGTTATAATATACCTTGTGGACAAGTGGATAACGAAGACACTTCTTTTATTTTCTTATTTATAATTAAGAGTTTTACATTTAGTTTGTGGATAAGCTGTTTATAAATCATATTAATTATTTTAAGTTTCAGTTAGTTTACTCTTTATTGTGGTGATATCCCCTTTTATCCTCTTGTTTTTCCTTACTAAATTTTCAATTTTGTTGAAAGAGTGTAGAATAGTGGAATGATCTCTTTTCCCGAAATCATTCCCAATTTCTTTCAGTGAAAGATTTGTTAGATTTCTGGTAAGATAAATTGCTATCTGCCTGGCCTCGGCAACACTTTTTGATCTTTTATCTCCTTTTATTTCTTCTATATCGATATTGTAAAATTCGGAAACGGTTTTAACTATCCTTTCGATTGTAATTCTTTTTTCTTTTTCTTTAATAAAGTCAATTAAAATTCTTTTTGCTAATTCTACGGTTATATCAGTTTTATATATAGAAGCATGAGCCAGTAACTTTATTAAGCAACCTTCTAATTCTCTAATATTGGATTTTATATTGGAAGCTATATAGCTAACAACACTATCACTGATTTGAATATTATCGCTTTGTATTTTGGACCGCAGGATAGCTAACCTTGTTTCAAAATCCGGAGGTTGGAGATCCACCATTAAACCCCAATGGAAACGAGAAATTACCCTTTCTTCGAGGCCAGAAATTTCTTTGGGAGGGCGGTCTGAAGTTATCATTATTTGCTTTTTCGCTTCGAAGAGAGCGTTAAAAGTATGGAAAAACTCTTCCTGTAGTCTTTCTTTTCCCGAAAGGAAATGAATGTCATCAATTAAAAGTAAGTCTATTTCTCTATACTTCTGTTTAAATTTGACAGTGGAATATTCCTGGATTGATTTAATCATTTCATTGAGGAATTCTTCTGTTTGGGTATAAAGTATTCGGAGGTTGGGGTATTGATAGTAAACTCTATTTCCTGTTGCCTGTAATAAATGTGTTTTTCCCAACCCTACTCCTCCATATATAAAAAGTGGATTATATTCTCTGCCCGGCGCGTTGGAAACAGCCATAGCCGCAGCATATGCAAATTTGTTATTATCACCTACTACAAAATTGTCGAAAGTATATTTATCATGGAGAAAAGGTTTTTGTTCTCTTTTTTGTTCTTCTTTTTCCTCTTTTTTATATGTTTCTATGTCGGTTTTTTTATTCACAAGGAAATGTATCTTGAGAAATTTACCCGTAACTTCTTTTATCGCGGAATTGAGTTCATTCATAAAATGTTCAGTTATCCAGTGCTGGGTGAATGTATTTGGAATGTTAAAATAGACATCCTCGCCGTTTAGTTCTTCCAATTCCATATTGGCAAACCAGGCTTTAAAAGCGGACTCGTTAATTGCTCTCTGGAGATTTTCCTTTGCTTGTTTCCAGTCAAATGTGTTTTGTCTTTTACTTTTCTCTTTCATGGTAGTGTACTTTTTATTATTTGTTAAAATTAATATTATGTCAAGAGGTGATTTTCATTTTTTAAAAAAAATTTTCGAAAATTTTTTCAGGTAAGTTTGTTTCTTTTTTTTCGTACCCTAAATTTAGACTTAAATACTATAAAGATAGTATTTACAAGTATTAAACACGAATTTTACTTTAGCCCGGAGACCGTTAAATGAATATTTCTGCGGGTTTGATTTCTTATTTGTATTCTCTGTCCTTGACAATGTTTACAAGTGAAATTATAATTTTATATGAATTTGCAGAACATATTTGCGGTTTTCCTTTTTATAGGATATTTATTACTCGTTTTTTTTCCTTTAAGTGTACCCTCCTGGATTCCTGTAACTATTCTCGCAATCCTATTTTTTTTGATTATAGAGCACGAGAATATTTCTCATTATTTTTCTCTGATAAGTATCGCTTTTGTTGTACAATTGTCCGGAGGCCTTTCATCTCCTCTTTTTATTTCATATATTCCTGTTGTTTTTATACTTAGAAAAAGAGGCTTAAAATTTAAGATCTGGTGGCTTATTTTACCCCTGTTTTCATTGTTTGAGGAATTATCTTTTTCCCCTTACCTAATTTTTTATGGCGCGGTAGCATTATTATATGTGTTGCAGTTAGAGGAAGAAAAAGAAAAAAGTACTGAAAAAAACAAAGCGGCAGAGCGCGCCGGCAAGATGGATATAAGAGAAGGTATTTCGGATAAGAAAGAATTGCCTGCCACAGTTTCGAATAAAATGTATGATTCTTTATCTGCAAGCGTGGATATAATAATTCACATGTTTAATCCCTTTAGTGTAGTACTTTTGGTTGAAAAAGATCAACCGGATGAATTCCAGGTTAAAATAGCAAAAAGCGAAGGGCAAATAAAACCATTAGTTACTATAGATAAAGGTCCGCTCTCCTGGTTTTTAAAAAACCATGGGATTTTGGTTAATAATGATTTTAATGATTCTTCGATTAAATTAGGATATTATGAAAAAGAAGAGAACATAAAATGTTTTATAGCAAGTTCTATTAGGTTTAATGATAAGGCTGTTGGCATTATAGTTATCGATAGAACCGAAAAAAACCCCTTTGATGAAAGAGATAAAGAACTTTTATCGAGTGTCGTAAAAGGCTTATCGACTTTGTTCTCTCTTTATAAGCATATGAATGTTTCAATGCTTGAAGCTTTCAGGTTTCGTTCTCTTTTGAATCTTACTGGAAAAGTGGCGGGGGAGATTAAATTAGAAGAAGTCAGAAAAAGTATTTTTGAGACAGTCAAAAACAGTTACAGGGATGTATGGACGATTTTTTTGCTTAAAGAAGGAAACGAATATCATGTAACTGAAGAGGACGGAAGAAGATATTACCAGAGTCTTAGAAAAAGCATAATTGCTTTAGCCCTTGAAAAAAATATTTCTCTATGTAAAGCAGATCTTTCTGAAGAAATAAAGAGACCTATTTTGTTTCCGGAAGAAAGAAATTTTGATGCCAGGTCTTTATTGTTTTCTCCTTTCAGGGGTGAAGTGAAGGGAGGGATATTGCTTCTTTCTAAAAATAAAGATTGGTTCGATAGGAATAACGATTTAATGATTTTGAATCTTATTACAGATATAGCTGCTTCTTCTGTAGAAAAAGCTGTTTTATATGATTATGAAAGGCAAAAAGCCATTAGAGACGGATTAACTGAAACCTACAATCACCGTTTTTTCCAGGAAATGTTGGATAATAAAATTGCAGAAGCCGAGCGTAATAAGGAGTCTATTTCTTTACTAATGGTCGATCTTGATAACTTTAAATTAATCAATGATAAGTTTGGGCATCAGAACGGCGATATGATTCTGCGGGAGGTTGGAAAGTTAATGAAAGATAGAATAAGAGCTTCTGATATCCTTGCAAGATATGGAGGCGAAGAATTTGCAATTATATTACCAAAAACCACTGCAAAGGAGGGATTTAAACTCGCAGAAAATCTACGGGATACAATCGAGAACAAAGTGTTTGTTTCCCCG
>CAZALG010000125.1:0-6481 GCA_964485935.1 uncultured bacterium
CAAGACTGGGAGAATAACGGTAAAGGGATTTCTGGCTCTTTTGACCTTCTTTCACTCCAAAACTTTTTTAATTGCTTCGTTCAATTCTTTAAGATCAAAAGGTTTTACGACAACAGCGCTGAATCCGTATTTTTTGTGGTTAGCCATTACCGGATCGGTAGAATAGCCGCTGGAAACTATGGCCTTAATATCTGGATTAATTCGAAGAAGTTCTTTCATTGTTTTTTTGCCTCCCATTCCACCCGGTACGGTTAAATCAAGTATTGCAGCATCGAAGGGGTCGCCGGAACTCATGGCTTCCTTATATTTAGATATAGCTTCTTCACCATTTTCGGCAAATTCAACTATATGGCCCAGTCTCTCTAACATTCCTCCTACTGCCCTGCGAACTATCTTTTCATCGTCCATTACTAATATTTTACCTTCTTCGGTTGGAGCCTTTTTGGTTTCTTTTTCTTTCTCTTCGTCAACTTTTTCTTCTTCAATTGCTGGAAGGTAGAGGAAGAAGGTGCATCCCTTTCCCACTTGAGATTCAACTGTAATATACCCTCCGTGTTTTTGAATGACGGAGTATACGGTAGCCAAACCAAGGCCACTTCCTTCCTGCTTGGTGGAAAAGTATGGGTCGAATATTTTAGGGAGATACTCTTCGGGAACTCCGATTCCTTCATCCTGGATAGTTATTTTTATATATTTTCCTCCGGGAAGAGGCAGTAAATTATCTGGATCGAGTATAGTATTCTCGGCTTTTATGGTCAACTTTCCCCCCTCAGGCATTGCTTGATTTGCATTTATTACAAGATTATCTATCACCTGAGATATCTGTCCTTTGTCCACTTCGACTTTCCATAAATCAGTTGCAAAATAGCATTCGTATCTGACGTTTGAACCATGCAGGCTAAATTTTGCCGAGTCTCGGATTATATTTTCTATAGAAACTTTTCCCTTAATAGGTTCTCCGCCTTTTGAAAATGTAAGAAGCTGTTGGGTCAGGTTTTTAGCCTGGATTGACGCCTGTTTGGCTTCTTTTAATATATTCTGAAAATCTTCTGTTTTTTCCGATTCAATAAGAGAAAGGTTCCCAAGTATTCCGGTTAAGAGGTTATTAAAATCATGAGCTATACCTCCGGCAAGGATCCCCAGAGATTCAAGACGCTCTATTTTTCGTAGTTCCTCCTCCATCTTCTTTCGCTCAGTTATATCACGTACGATCCCCCACGTGCCTTTCGGGGTGCCGTCATCATCTTTGAGTAAAAAGACCCTTAGTTCTACCGGAAATTCAGTGCCATCCTTTTTTATGTATTCCTTTTCAAAGACATCAGAATAGCCTCTTGTAAGAATTTGTTCGTCATTTATTTTCCTCTCCATTTCGTGCCACTTTTCAGGAGTAATATCAAAATATTTTAACTTTTTTATTTCTTCTGCGGAATATCCGAGCATATCTAAATATTGTTTATTGAATTCAAGGATGTTTCCTTCCATATCTGTACGCACAAAAGCTTCTATCATGCTGTCATAAAGATTTCTATATTTCTCCTCGCTCTCCAGCAGTTTTTCCAGTGCCTTCTTGCGGGCTGTGATGTCTTGGGCAATAGCTAATATCATAGGGTTACCTTCCAGAGTAATAGCGTCGAGATATATTTCGACTGGATAGCAGGTTCCGTCTTTACGGTAGAGTTCCGATTCAAAATGAGTATGGCCGCCTTTTCTCAATTTCAACCAGACTTTCTTTCTGTCATCCCGTGTCAGGCTGTGAGGGTCAACATCCGCTACTTTCATTTTCATATATTTATCTCTCGTATAACCGGTGTGTTTGCATAATGCTTCATTTACCAATGTAAAGTTTCCGTCAAGATCGTGTACGGAAACGGCATGCGGTAGATTTTCTATTACAGTTTGAAATCTTTCCTCGCTCTCTTTTAGTTTTTCTATTGCCTTCTTACGCTCAGTGATGTCATGGGCGATACCTATTATCATGGGACTTCCTTTAAAAGTAACGGTGCCGAAGCAAATTTCAGCCGGATATGAGGAACCGTCTTTACAATAGTGAGAGGATTCTATTCGATCAAGGCCTCCTTTCTTTTGCAGCTTTAGCCAGATGTTTTTTCTGTCGTCTCTGCTTATGCTTTCATGGTCGATATCACCCACTTCCATGCTTAGGAGTTCATCTTTTGTATAGCCGGTCTTTTCGCAAGATACTCTGTTTACCAATATGAATTTTCCGTCAAGGTCGTTAACGAAGATTTCATCAGGTAGATTTTCGATTACCGTCTGGAATCTTTCTTCGCTTTCCTGGAGTTGTTCAAGAGTTTTCTTCCGTTCAGTGATATCGTGGGCGACAGCTAATATAACAGGATTCCCCTTTAAGGTGATGGCGCTAATGTGTATTTCGGCAGGAAATTCGGAGCCGTTTTTACGATGGAAGATCGATTCTATCCGGCCAAAGCCACCATTTTTCAAATTCAACCAGAGATTTTTTCTGTCGTCTCTTGACAAGCTTTTAGGGTCAATATCCGACACTTTCATGTTGAGCAGTTCTTCTTTCGTGTAGCCTACCAATTCGCATGATGCCTTATTTACCATTAAAATAGCCCCATCAAGGTTATGGAGAAGGACGCCCTGCGGAAGGTTTTCAATTACCGTCTCGAATCTTTCTTCGCTTTCCCGTAGTTGGTCCGCTGCTTTTTTGCGTTCAGTAATGTCTCTTGCAGTACTTAAAATCGATGGTTTGCCATGATAGGTTATGAGACTGTAGCTAACTTCGACCGGTATTATTTTACCGGATTTTGCTCTGTGAGCGGTTTCAAAGACCTGTTTTTTACCTGACTTCATTCCCTCAATAAGAGTTGATATATATTTTGCATTGTGGACTTTATCAATGTCATTCGGTCCCATTGTAAGCAATTCTTCTCTGGAATAACCTAAGACTTTAACAGCAGTATCGTTTACTTCGAGGAATCTCCCTTTAAAGCTGGTAACAAAGGCTGTATCATTCATTCCATCGATTAAATTTTTATATTCTTTTTCTCTTTCTTTGTTTTCAGTGATATCATGGACAATTTCGATTACCTTAGTTTTTCCGTCAATGTCCTTAAAGGGAGCTGATGTCAGTTCGTAATCCTTGCCGTCAGGTGTGGTCAATTCTACTTTCTGAGATTTTCCGGTTTTAATAGCTTTTTTTATTAGGCAAAATTCACAAGGAGCCTGGAGTTTCATGTATTCTTCATAGCAAATCTTACCGGTTAGATCGCCATACCTGTCCTTTAACACCTTATTTTGAAAGCATATCCGATAATTTTTGTCGATGATGTCCAGGCCGTCTGATATAGAGCTAATTATACCCTTAAATTTATCTCGCTCAGCACTTAGTTCTTCTTTGATTTTCTTGAAGTTTTTGTGCTCTTTTTCTAGTTTTGCGACTTTTTTTCGCGCTTTCTCAAGTTCTTTTATAAGTTGTTTCTTTGTCTTGTTTATGTCTTTGTCCTTTATTCGCACCTCCTTTTTGAGACCTGTAGCGTTCTTACAGATTATTCTTACAAGAACGGCTCCAAATACTAAGTGATTGAAATTTGATTGCTTAGCTTTTTAAAGTGTAAAGTATTTATTAGTAAGGTAAAATTTTTTTGAAGATAGTTTTTTTTGAGTCTCAGTGCTCCATTTTTTCGACTTTTCTTTTTTGGAGACACTCCTCGCATTCAAATTCGAGAGTTGAGTGTTTGATGTTAAGTGTTTCTAATTTCTTTTTGATTTTTGCCTTCAGATATTCAATCTTTTCCATATCGGAAATGCTTGTAAAAATATGCGCATCCATCGCATTAAGATTCGAACACAAACTCCATAAGTGGACATCGTGAATTCCTTCGACTCCGTCGATTTTTTCTATATCCTTTACAAGGCTGTCAAAATCGATGTCCTTTGGCGCGGCTTCCAATAAAATATTAATCGAATCGCGTATTACCGTGAAAGCTGAAAATAAAACAAACATTGCTATAACTCCGCCAAGTATAGGATCGGCAATTGTTTTGCCGGTAAAAAAGATCCATACAGAAGCAAAGATGACGGCCAAAGAAGCAAGGGCATCCGTAAGTACATGCAAAAAAGCCGCTCTAATATTTAAATCATCGCTCCCATGCAACTTTAGAGCAACATAAAGATTTACGATTAAGCCGATAAAAGCAACAGAAAACATAAGGGGACTTTTTACGGGAACCGGTTCAATAAACCGCTTTATCGCTTCCCAGAATATCCAGCCGCTGATTCCAACTAAAAGTAGGCCGTTAATAAAAGCCGCCAAAATCTCTACTCTGTGATATCCAAATGTTTTCGTTTTTGAAGGAAGCCTTTTCGCGATTCTAATTGCGCCCAGCGTAATAAAAAGGGAAAAGACATCTCTTAACATATGTCCGGCGTCACCCAGTAATGAGAGAGAACCGGAAAAAAGACCGCCAATAACTTCTACAATGAAATAAAATGAAGTTAACGCAATTGCAATTTTAAGATATTTTTCAGTAACTTGATCTTCCATTTTTATTAAAATAATCTTAAATTATTTTAATGCTTAGTCAAGTAGGCCTCGCTTGAATATTCGTACTTACCTCAAGGTTCTATCGAAAAGATTATTCGATGATTAAATTAAAAAGCCTCTCCAATTGCAAAATGCCACAAAGACTTACCTTCAAAGTTTATTGCATAATCCAATCTTAAAGGTCCAATTGGAGTATAAAATCTGACTCCTGCTCCCGCGGAACCTAAGATATTTAATTGTTCGCTATCAAAATCTTCTGAGATCGATCCTACATCAGAAAACAGTGCTCCGTAAAAATTTGAAAATATAGGAAACCTTAACTCACATGATGTCAAGAAATACCTTTCTCCACCAAGAGGATTACCGTTCAGATCTTGAGGGCCTGCGCCATTTTCCGAGTATCCTCTAAGTGTCGCACCTCCACCGAGAAAAAATCTATTATATATGGGAATGGGAAGCTCCTTATTAAAAGGCAGAATAACACCGGCATTAGCCCTGAAAGCAACCGTAGAATTACCCGTTCCAACGAATTTACTGAATCTAAAATCATTCTTCAAAAAACTACCTGATGCTCCAAAAACAATATCATCAAATTCCATATTGTGAAATACAAAATAACCTTCATGAACTTTAATAGGATCATCTCGCCTGTCTATCATTAAAGAAACTGATACCTTTTGCAGCCAGTCGAGAGATTCTTCTTCAATATCACTTATTTCAACATTGTAAAGAGTAACTCTTTCTAAATCGTAACGCAAATAGAAAGGCCTGGGAACGAGCATAGTGTAAGCTCCAAATCTTCCTATATCGTATCCGATCTCTCTTTTGTATCCCAATTTGACCCCCCAACTGTTGCTCAACCATCTTCCAAATGTTATAGGGTCTCTATAATTTATCTCTAAACCTAATTCTCTTAACCCAATACGTCCCAATAAACTGATACTCCTTAACGAGTTTAAAAGATTTTTGTGCGATATCATAAAAGTTAACTTTGTCCTATCAAGTGCAGAATATCCGACACGCAATCTAAGAGCAAGAGGCTCTTTAGGCTCCAGCTTGTAAAGCAGATTACGGTGTATTGACGAATCGGTTTCGACAATTCTTATTCGCGAAAACAAATCAACTTCATTTAATCGCCTTTTAGAATCATACAGTTTATTATTCGTCAAAATAGAACTCTCTTTAAGTCCAATACCTATCTTAAGTCTATCTTGACGAATATTACGCTCGCCTTCGATATAAACAGTTGAAACATATATTTTGTTTCCTTCCTTTATATTGTAAACTATATTAGCTTCTTCTCCAAGAATATCTATTTTTGAGTCTACTGTAATATCATGATAACCATTCTTATCATAATTATATATAAGAGCTGAATAATCTTTCTCAAGAAGAAAAGGGTCAAACGGTTCTCCTTTCTTTGTTTTAATAATTTCGATCAGGTTTTTATAATCGAAAAAAGTATTGCCGCTGAATTCAAGATTTTTCACGAATGTCCGTTCACCCTCTTCTATAAAAATATCTATATCAACTAAACCAGCAGAATCAGATTGATGCTTATACGTAATATTGGGAGAAAGATAACCGTTTTTAACAAAGACCGCTCTTATAGCATCAACGTCACCTTCAAGAATCCTCTCGTCAAATTTACTTTTTGAAAAAAATCCGGGGGGTTTTAAGAGCATTACCGAACGTAATTCTTTTTCTTTCATATTCAAGAGACCCGAAAAATCGATTGAGCGGACAATTTCTGAAGAAGATATTAATAAAACAAAAGTAAAGAAACCAATCATCTTTTTAAGTCAATATCAACACCGGCTTCAACATCTCTGGTTTCCCTGTCGTAAATCGAAAATACAGAAATATTGCGCATAATGTCGTAATAAATAACCAATTGAGGTTTTGTAAAATCTTCAAAACCGGTTTTATAAGAAACTCTCATTTTTTTTCCGATTT
>CAZALG010000126.1:0-6473 GCA_964485935.1 uncultured bacterium
ATTGCGAAACGCATAAAATCGCCAATACTATTTTGTTTTGATTTTTTATTTTTTTTCATTTTTTCCTTAAAAGTTGCTTGAAAAGTAATCCAAAAGCTTATTATGGCAAGTCCCTTTGGCTCGGTTGACATAGTGAAAATATCATATTATAATTTCTATACAAACAAAGAGGAGTGTGATGAGACTTAGTATTTCGTTTTGTTTTTACATTATTGCAGCTGTAACTTTTGCCCAGGAAATTCCGCAGCTTCCGATTGGAATGAATATTGGTTCGAATAACTACTATTCGCAGTGTCTTGTTTATAATGATGTTATGAAGACCGCTAGTCCTTGGTTGAGTTTTAATGTCGAAGCAGATACCACCTGGAATACAGAATTAATAGATTCGATTCCGCTCGATTCTTGTGGGTATCCTTATGAGTTGCCATATACTCCGCTTGGTGAGGGACCGCAGGGTGTACGTACGTTAATAAATAACAACTATTTGGGCACCTATATACTTGTGTTTGATGGTGAAGGAGAAATTACTATAAACAATGCTGAACACGAGCAGCTTGAATCCAATAAATATTCAATTGAATTAACAGGTTATACAGCTCACGTTTGGATAAATATATATAGCTCTGCTTTGGAAAACCCTATTAGAAATATGCGCATTATTCCTCAGGAATATGACGGTCGGGAAGAAGAAATGCCATTTTTTAATGAGAAATTTTTAGAAGGATTGGAACCTTTTCATGCTCTTAGATTTATGGACTGGATGAAAATAAATGGTTCACAGCAAAAAGAGTGGAATACAAGAAGCAAACCTTATTATTATTCACATGGCTTGGAAAATGGAATGCCGATAGAACATGCTATAAGATTATGCAATGAGCTTGGTGCTGATGCGTGGTTCTGCGTGCCACATCAGGCGGATGATGACTTTATTACGAGATTTGCCGAACTTGTGAGAGACAGTCTTGATCCTTCTCTAAAGGTATATTTGGAATATTCAAATGAAATCTGGAACTGGGGATTTTCTCAATCTCATTACGTCGGAGAGAATGCTCCGGGGCATAATAATCAGTATGTTATCGATGATCTTACGTCTATAGACCCTGTTGAATATTGTCACCCGGAAAAAGATGCGTATATGATGCAGCGCACTTTCCGTCTCTGGATGGATGTCTTTACCGGATTGGATCGTGACCGTTTGGTAAGAGTCGGAACCGGGCAGCATGCCTGGTACGGTAATACGGGACGTATTCTTGAGTACCTGTTTAAAAGGGATTTGGAAGGTAATCCCCATACAGAAGCTTTTTACGAGACGAGTAGCGGGGCAGGTTGTGACGCGTTTTCTGTAGCGGGATATTTTAATTTCTCGGAGGCTCATCACGAGGAGTGGAATAGTATGGACCCTGATGATGTTACTCCGGAGATGATAATCGATGCAGTATTTTCAGTTTATGACACGACCTCAGGCGCCTGGACTGATGGGACGGCTGAATTTGTTAATGTGTTCGATATCGATTATCTTGTTTATGAAGGCGGGCAGCATATGCAGCCCTGGCTGCAGGGCGAATACGGTTATAATCAGGCGGTCTGGGACGCACAAATACATCCTGATATGTATTCTTTATATATGTATAATTTCAATAAACATACCGAAGAAGATGTCGACTGTAAGCTTTTTATGGCATTTAGTTACGTTAGTGAACGCGAGTCACGATGGGGTTCCTGGGGGCACCTCGAGTCTTTACAGCAGATAGGTTCGGTCGGCGATTATATGGAGATTGCTCCCAAATTTCAAGCTCTTCTCGATGTGAATACTCCTAAAGGAAGCATACAGGCTAATCGGCCACCTTTTGGCAATTTTCTTGAAGTTAGTCCTAATCCTTTTAATTCTGTCATCAGAATACAATATGGTATAATTCAGGATGAGTATGTTAATATTAAAGTATATAATGTTTTAGGGCAGGAAATAACAACTTTGGTTTCCGGAGATAGAGTTGGAAATGTTACATATGGATTGTATTGGGATGCAACTTATTTTCCGTCAGGGATTTACTTCTGTAAGATGGTAATCGGTGATATTGTTTTAAATAAGAAAATTATATATATAAGGTAGAGTTGTGTTTTTAATGACAAGTAAGTAAAATTTTAATATTCAGGAGGCATTAAAAGTGTTTAAACGTATAATTATTATTTCATTGGCTTTTTGTTTCATTTATTCTTTAAATGTTCAGGCTCAGCCGGTACCGGAGGGTCGAAGACTGCGAGAAATTTTGGAAGACAGGTATGCGGATGGCCGTATAATCATTGGCGGTACGACCGCGGCATGGCTTTTAAACTCGAATACAGGGAGAATCTTAGATCGAGAATTCAGCTATGTTACGCCTGAAAATGATTTTAAGCAGTGGGCTATTCATCCTGATAATTCATCCTGGACCTGGTGGTCTGCAGATCAGTGGGTTACCCATATTGATGAAAACGAACAGATACTTAGAATGCATTGTCCGATCGGTCCTCAGTGTTCTAACTGGGCTAAGGATGATGGAAGAACGCCTGAGGAACTCGATACCAATATGTGTGTATTCCTGGATTCTCTCTGCAAGCGCTATAACGGAACACCGGGTATTGAGTACATGGATGTTGTTAATGAAACTGTAGTAAGTGGAAACTGGCATATGAACAAAACTGGAACAGACTGGGAGTGTCCCTGGTATATTATGGGTAAGGATACGCATGATGTTCCTATTTATATTGTTAAAGCTTTTGAGATATGCGATCCTTTAGCGCCTGATATAAAGCTGATTTATAATCACCATGAACACCCTGAAAATACTGCTTCCTGGAATCTGATTAAACAAACAGTTCTTTACCTTAAGGCTCTTGGTCTTCGGGTAGATGGAATTGGGTGGCAAGGTCATGTGGATGTAGGATGGGAATCGGAAAGCAGGTTAAACGATTTGAGAAATTTAATCGATTGGGCACACAGCAATGACCTCGAGTTTCATGTTACGGAAGCAAGCGTGTGGTTGACTGATAACACGCAGGAAGATTTTGAAGAGCAGGCGGTTACGTATCGTGCCATTCTAGATGTTTTACTAGAAAAACGTTTTACGGGAAAGGTAGGCTGGAATACCTGGCATATAGATGATGGACATGGATGGCGTATTGAAGAATATCCATCGCTTTTTGATTCTGATTATGAGGCAAAACCGGCATATTATGCGATACAGGTAGCTTTAGAAGATGAGTCGGGAATTGAAAATTTCATGGAAGATAAACCGGTTGAATTTAAATTGTATAGCAATCCAAATCCTTTTACTTCGAAGACTTCGATAAACTTCGAAATTCCCGGAAGAAGTTATGTAGATTTAAAGATTTACGATATATCTGGTCGGGAGCTATTTACAATATTCTCCGGAGAACTTGAAGGAGGAAACCATTCTCTGGATTGGAATCCTGGAGATTTGGCATCCGGTATTTATTTCTGTCTTATGGAGGCAGAAGATATTGTTTTAAGAAACCAAATTGTACTTGTTAAGTAATAATTAAGTAGTTACAGGTTCTGTCTGACTAGAGATAAACTTCAAGCGTATATATATCGTGTATTTCTTATATTTTTAGAATATAATATAAGTAATTATATTTATGTCTTGACAAATCGTTTTTTTTGTCTACAATCTAAAAAATCAGGAGGTATTAATATGAAAGTATTTTTTAAAAGGTTTATTACCTTTTTCCTCTTCTTAAGTCTCTTTGCTGTGCATAGTGAAAAAGTCCTGGCTTCTGAAGGAGAACAGAGAAACGTCCGGTTTGGTGTTGGAGTTCCTGTGAGTGTCCCGATCGATCAGTTATTATTAAAGTGGTGGGTGACCGACGATCTTACAATTGAACCTTTATTTGGTTTTGGTATGGTGTCTGTCGATGATAACAAAGGTTACAATTGGGAGCTCGGTCTTGAAGTTGCCCCGCATTGGGGTGATGAAAAACTCGCAAAATTTATAGGTGTTGGTTTTGCTCTGAATTTATTGAAGAGCGGGGATGAAACCTATACCGATAAATTATTAGTACTGGAGTTCGGTTTGGAATATTTTGTAAAGCAAAAACTAAGTGTTACAGGTATAGTGGGTGGAAATTTTGTGTTTGCGGATGACGATTATTCTCCTTCAGGATCTATTCCAGGTTCGACTACGTTTAATACAGCTTCGGCTTTAGTTGTATATTTATATTTTTAGTTTTTGTGAAGAGTAGAGAAATGAAAAAATATCGAGGATTAGTTTTATTTCTTTTTCTTTTAATTTTAGACTGTAATGACGATAGATTTTTTGATCCCACTCTTTTTCATTCTGAATTTAAGGGTATTACTTATACCAATATCGAGTATTTGCAGGAGCATGGAGTAAACGATTCTATGATAGTGGACCCGGATGATTGGAAATTTGACTCTGAATGGCTTTACTATGATGTGGGAAATAGTAACGCATTTTCGTATGATTCTAACTATATATTGAATCTTTCTAGCTATGAGGTAAGTCAGGATACTGCAATTGTAATGCCTCCGTGGGATTGGGTACATAGTATGGTTTGTCCTGCCTACCCAAATCCAATAAATCGAAATGGCGGTATTGTTTATATTCGGTTTGTAGTCCCCGGTGAATATGGTTATTTTTACATGGCAATAATTGATAAGGATTATAATGTTGTGAAAACTCTTGTAGATCCAGATGGACTTATGATTTCAGGATATTATCTTACAACCTGGGACTTAACAAACGATCAAGGTAAGAAGGTTTATAGCGATGTCTATCGCTGTATTGTTAGACTGCGTATTCCTGTTGGGTCCTACCAAAGCCACGGTGATATCTGGGTAATGAATAGTGAGTAGGAAGTAGTAAGAATAAGGGTATAGGGTATAGTATAATTGGAAATTGCAAATTGGAAATTCGAAATTGAAGATTGATTACTAAAAAAAGATCTGGGTGTGGTTGGGCAAATCAGTGTTTGTCTGTGTCAATCCATAGCAATATTGGAGTTTAGGATTTGGAGGTTGGAATTTAATTAAACGAAAAAATTCTTTGTGTCTTCGTGTCTTTGTGTGAGATTAATTTGGGGTTGAGGTATCCATATTTGTTGTGCTGATATAATTTCAGAGTTTCCGGGTAGATTTATTTCATTTTTTGTTCTGGTGTAAAAAATCAAGCCTTTGTAAGATGTGAGGTAATCGAAATCCTTTTTCATGAACCCTCCCCTTGATGTAATAATAATGGGATTTTCCGCCCTGGATATTACTTTAATAAAATCTTCCTCTTTCAATCGCACGATTGCGCCGGAAGCTTTAATCGCATTTGCAATTGCAGCAGCGGCAGCAGCTCCTCCTCCTCCATTCATTTTTTACCTCCTTTTTTATATTACTGAATTGAGATTAATATATTCATTAGAACCTTAAAAACGCAAAAAACGCAATAATATGAGAGTTGTTTTGCGTGCTTTAAAACTAATGTTTTTTAAGATTAGATGCTAATCTTAACGCCGCCCCTTAGGGGGATGTGAGTGTAATTGTCATCCTCGGTAAATATCATTCCATAACCTGTTTCAGCAAAAACCGCAAAAAGCCCAACACTTAGATTGAGCCCTCCGTAAACAAGAAATCCGTTGTCAGTTAAAGAATTTTCAGCTCCGAGATATTCACTGTAATCAGTTCCGATAGTCGATATTTCATAACCGGCACCGACATAAAGAGATAAAGGCACAATAGGAGGGGCGATAGAGTATTGAATTCCGATAAGAATAAAAACATCGGAAAGTTTAACATCTCCGATTGGAGTTTCTACATCTTTCCACGCATATTCGATATCTCCGCGAATACCTACCGGGATGATGGGGGGAGAGAAAGTGGCTGTCAGCCCCACTGCTTTAAGAGATTGGCTCTCCGCTCCTTCTGCATCGAGTTTCCAGTTTTCGACCCCTCCGGTTATTCCGGCTGACAAACCTAATATTCCTGCAAATAGCGGAATGCTCACAAATAACAATATTAGACACAAGAAAAAATTTTTCATATAGCCTCCTTTTTGGCTCGTTTTTGTAAAATCATAAGGTTTTTAAAAAGAAATGTCAAGGGTTTCCTTGACATAACCCCGGGAATACTTATACTTGTTTTTAGATTTTTGAGGAATCTTTTAATATGATATTAATAAAAAAAAGGGAGGCTAAATTATGAAAACTAACTTAATGTTTTTTCTCATTTTTTCTATTACTTTTATAGGTGTTTTTTGTTTCGCAGATGACGATGTTTCGGCAAAGATTACGGAAGAAGCGATAGATAAACGTATAGCAGAAATCAGGAAGGGTGATATTGTCGTTAGGACCGCACCGGGTGCAGATGTCAAGATTGAGCAAGTTCGCCATGAGTTTCTCTTCGGCGCTGCGATTACGGATAACTTGGCTGAAAAATCTCAGAATCCAATGTCGGATAAAGACAGAAA
>CAZALG010000127.1:0-327 GCA_964485935.1 uncultured bacterium
AAATAATGCAATATCGTGAACTGGGGCGTACGGGTTTCAACGTCTCCGCGGTAAGTTTTGGTTCATGGGCAATTGGCGGAACCTGGGGACCAGTTAAAGATAATGAATCAATTGCAGCTTTACATAAAGCAGTAGAACTCGGTGTGAATTTTTTTGACACTGCTGATGTTTATGGTGATGATCACAGTGAGCGTTTACTTTCACAGTTAAAGAAGGAACACAGCGATATATATATTACTACCAAGGCTGGAAGAAGGTTAAATCCTCATACTGCAGAGGGGTATAATCGTAAAAATCTTTCATCCTTTATAGAGAGAAGTTTAAAGA
>CAZALG010000127.1:337-6461 GCA_964485935.1 uncultured bacterium
TGGGTGTTGAAACCATAGATTTGCTTCAACTACACTGCCCCCCTACCGAAGTTTACTATATGCCCGAAGTTTTCGAAATGATGGATGATTTTGTCCGAGAAGGTAAAATTCGTTATTATGGTGTAAGCGTAGAAAAGGTCGAAGAGGCATTAAAAGCGATAGAATATCCCAATGTGCAGTCGGTTCAAATAATATTTAATATGTTCCGTCACAGACCTTCGGAACTTTTTTTCGAGCAGGCAAAAAAACGTAAAGTAGGTATACTTGCGAGAGTTCCTCTTGCTTCGGGAATGTTGACCGGTAAATTCAATAAGGATTCAACTTTCGCATCTGACGACCACAGAAACTTTAACCGTTTGGGGGAAGCATTTGATCGGGGTGAAACTTTCTCCGGCGTTGATTATAATACAGGATTAAAGGTATTGGAAGAGTTAAAAGCAATATGTCCGGAAGGAATGAGCATGGTACAGTTTGCCCTGCGTTGGATATTAATGTTCGATGCCGTTACCTGTACGATACCAGGGGCGAAGCGACCCTCGCAGGCAGAAGAAAATTTTTCCGCTGCAGATCTACCTCCCCTATCTGATGAAACTATGAAAAAGGTAAAAAACATTTACGATAAATACATTCGCAAATTAGTACATCATTACTGGTAAAAAAGGAGGAATAAATTATGAATCTTATATGGTTTTTAATTATCGGAGCCTTAGCTGGCTGGCTTGCAGGTATAGTAATGAAAGGAAGAAAAGGGTACGGCATTTTAGGCAATATTATTGTTGGATGCATTGGGTCTTTAATAGGAGGATTCATACTAAACATATTAGATATTTCATTAACGTTAGGGATTAAATACGGGGACCTTATTGCTTCATTAATAACGGCTTTCGGTGGAGCTCTAATATTATTAGTTGTAATAAATTGGCTTAAGAAGAAGTAAGATCCGAAGGATCTTACTTAAATAATAAAATAGAAAAATGGTTAAATAGTAAAAACAATAAATTTTATTAGTGCTATTTGTATAATTTGTTGTTACTTTTTTTTAAATTAATTTTTGAATTTTGATTTGTATTTTTCCATTTTGATATTTGATTTTTGAATTTAGCGGCTTTGCCGCTCTTCGAACCCTTGACAAAGGGTACATTTAAATTAATTTTAATATATGGATATAGGTTTAAACTGGAGAGATTTAGATAAACCTGTAGATTGGAATGAGATTTTTGGCAACAAAAATCCCGTGGATTGTGAAATCGGATTCGGTAACGGAGAATTCCTTGTAAAAAAATCCGAGCTTCATCCCGAGAGAAATTTCTTCGGTATCGACTATTCAAATGAGTCTTTTAGAAGAGCTACTAAGCAAATCGAAAGAGCGAAGAAGAATAGTATTAAAGTTTTATGCCTGGAAGCCAAAGCTGCTTTTATTGTACTAATACCTGAAAAATCTCTTTCTCATATCTATCTTAACTTTCCAGACCCATGGCCCAAGAAAAAACATTATAAAAATAGATTACTCGATAGAGAATTTTTGAAGATAGCGGCTTCCTGCTCAACAGATAAAGGAAAAATAATAGTCGCGACCGATGACCCTTTCTATAGAGATTTTATACTCGAAGAAATAGCTGCTGTACACCTCTGGGAACCATTATTCCGAAAAGGCTGGACAGATGAACTTTCCGACCACTTTTCCACAAAGTACGAGAAAAAATGGAGAAATGAAGGTAAAGAGATTTTTTATATGATGTTCCAGAAGAAAGCCGATCCGGAAATGGCTTTTCGAATGCGAGAACACAAAATACCCGGTAAAATTGTGTTGCCGAATTTTTCTCACTCAAAATTAAAAAAAATTATAGGTGAATCGATTTGCAAAAAAGATTCTGTCTCTAAATTATTAAAAATCACAGAGAAAACAAATGGTTTTACTTTAAATGTTTTCCTTAAAGATGATACATTGATCAGGAAAGCAGATTTTACTATAAGAAAAAATAATAAAGACAAATGGGAACTTACAATCCCTGAAAAACTATTTCGTACCCGTTCTCTCAAAAACCTCGTTAATAAATTAAAAACTCTCGATAAATAAAGAAGCAGAAATCAGTAGAATTATAAATCCCAGCCAAACAAAAAGAAAATAAGGCAGTATTAAACCAAAAGGAATAGTGTAAGTGTTTAACACAAGAAGTAAAAGAAAATCAACCACCAGAAGGAAAACCGTCAGCAAATACGTTATGAGATAAGGGGCAAGTTTATTTTTGATATGCTTATATATCTTTTTGAATTGGATTGCTTCGGTAAAAGAGCCGGAATCAGAAAAAAGGATTAGACCCATTGGGAGAAAAAACATCACTATTGCACCTAAAAGGAAAGAAAAAGAAAGTATTAAAAAACCACCAATTTCTAAATTTGAAATTATAAACTTTGGATTTACCATAAATTGCACCACAGAACCGGGAAGCAAAGATAAAATAAATATAGGTACAGCAAAATAAAGTATAATTATCAATCCCCACTCAAAACCTTTTAAAAACAATGAACCCCAATTGTCCCACGAAGGGAGTTTTTTATTACCTGTTTCCAGACGATCATGTATAAATCGAGCAATAAAACCAAATGAAAAGATAAACAGCGGAGGTATCATAAAAAAAACTCCCCCTAACAAAGTTTTTCTTAACCATACTTTATCTTTGAATATTACGGAAAGATCTCTCTCTATATTCAATTCTGTTCCTCCAGATATATCCCATATTCCATAGCATCAGAAAGAGCTGTCCAGCTTGCCTCGATTATATTTGCGGAAGCCCCAACCGTGCTCCAGTACTTGTTATCAAGCTGCATATCGATCATAACTCTGGTTATAGCCCCTGTACCTTTACTGCTATTAATAATATGAACTTTATAATCCGCAAGATGGAATTTTTCAATGTTGGGATGTCCCTCACGGAGAGCCTTCGTTAATGCTATATAAAGAGCATCGACAGGACCATCACCTTCTGCTGCCACATGAAAAATCTCGCCTCCAACCAGTACCTTTACCGTAGCCTCTGCAAAGATACCTCTTTTTTCCCTGTGTTCAACCACGACTGTGAAATCCAACATTTTAAAAGGAGGGTTATAATCTTTTTTACAACGGAGTAAAAGCAGTTCTACTGAAGCCTCAGCTGCTTCAAAACTGAAACCGTCATGCTCAAGAGTTTTTATTTTTTCTAAAACCTCCTTGAGGTTTTCAATTTTGCCGGTCATACCCATTTTTTCGAGTTTTATGTGGAGGTTTGACTTACCGGCAAGTTCAGATATCAGGACTCTTGATTCATTACCAACGAGCTCGGGGTCGATATGTTGATAGGTGAGGGGATTTCTTCGCATAGCAGATACGTGAATGCCGCCTTTATGCGCAAATGCGCTGCGACCGATATAAGGAGAACGATACGGGGGTGGTTGGTTCGCTATAAAAGCCACCGCGTTTGCTACCCTTGTTAAATGAACTAAATTCCCTGCTGGCAAAACGTCGATTCCCATCTTTAACTGAAGGTTTGGGATTAACGTGCTAAGGTCAACGTTGCCACAGCGTTCGCCATATCCATTTGTAGTACCCTGTACATGAGTTGCGCCAGCCTGTATCGCCGCAAGAGTATTTCCCATAGCAGTTCCCGAATCGTTGTGTGTATGTATTCCAATATCTAAATCGGGAAATTTCTGTACAACTTTTTCGGTTATCTCTTTAACTTCATGAGGGAGACTTCCTCCGTTTGTATCACATAAAACCAGAGACTCTGCTCCTCCATCCGCTGCAGCGGTCAGTGTCTTTATTGCATATTCAGAATTTGCTTTATATCCATCAAAGAAGTGTTCCGCATCGAAAATGACCTCTTTGCCTTTTGATTTAAGATACTTTGTGCTTTTTTCAATCATTTCGAGATTTTTATCCAATGTTGCCCGAAGAGCATCTTCGACATGAAGTGTCCAGGCTTTTCCGAAAATTGTTACAGTGGAAGCTCCGGAGTCCAACAGAGCTTTGATATTTTTATCCTTTTCCGGAGCTGTATCTTTACGGCAGGTACTTCCAAAAGCAGCTATGCGAGCATTTTTCAATTTTGATTCTTTAACTTTTTTGAAGTATTCCGCATCCTTAGGGTTGGAACCGGGCCAGCCGCCCTCGATATAATCGATACCAAGCTCATCAAGCAGTTTAGTTATCTTCAATTTATCGGTTACCGAAAGAGAAACCCCCTCTGCTTGTGTTCCTTCACGGAGCGTTGCATCATATAGTCTAATCTTTTTGCGAGGTTGTTTACTTTTCTTTTTTGTTTTCTTCCCGGACTTCTTCATTAAATCCTCTAAATATCTATTAAACCAATACCTATAACCTAATATCTAGCTCATACTACCTTGTCGTCTATCCAATCCATCATACTTCTTAATTTTCTGCCGGTCACTTCAATCAAATGATTTTTATCCTCTTCCTCAAACTTTTTCAAATTTGGTTTTCCTTTTGAAGATTCTTCGATCCATTCTTTTGCAAAAGAGCCATCTTTTATTTCAGATAGTATCTTTTTCATCTCTTTTTTCGTTTCTTCAGAAATAATACGTTCTCCGCGGGTAAAATCACCATATTCAGCTGTATTGCTTACAGAATAGCGCATATAGCTCAACCCGCCCTGGTAGAAAAGATCCACAATTAATTTTAATTCATGCATACATTCAAAATAAGCAATTTCAGGTTGATATCCTGCTTCAACTAAGACTTCGAACCCTTTTTTTACAAGAGCTGAAACACCTCCGCAAAGAACAACCTGTTCTCCAAATAAATCGGTTTCTGTCTCTTCATCAAAGGTGGTCTTTATAGCTCCACCTTTCGTTCCGCCTATTCCCTTTGAATAAGCAAGAGCCAACTGAAAAGCGTTACCGCTTGCGTCGTTTTCTACAGCGATAAGATTGGGTACTCCCCCACCTTTTTCGTATTCACTTCTCACAATATGTCCCGGGCCTTTAGGAGCTACCATTATCACATCTACAGAATTCGGAGGTACAATCTGTTTAAATCTAATATTAAATCCGTGTGAGAAAAGTAATGCATTTCCTTCTTTTAAATTAGATTCTATAGATTGTTTATAAATTTTAGACTGTATCTCATCCGGAACGAGTACAACAATAATATCGGCTTTCGAAGCGAGTTCATCGGCTGTCAGCGGTTTAAAACCATGTTCCTCTGCTAATTTATAATTATCTGTTCCCTCAACTTCTGCTACTATGACATTAAGAGAAGAATCTCGTAAATTCTGAGCCTGTGCGTGTCCTTGACTTCCATATCCAATAATACCAATAGTTTTACCCTTTAAAATATCCAGATTAACATCATTATCATAATATATCTCAACCATTATACTCCTCCTTTTTTTCTGGCTATTGCTATCTTACCTGTTCTAACAATTTCCACAATGCCAAATGGCTTCACTAATTCAATGAAGGCTTGAATCTTATTATCTTTACCTGTAATTTCAACAGTCATACTGTTCCTTCCAACATCGATAATTTTTGCTCTAAATATATCGACTATTTCAATAAGTTCAGCACGGGTTTTCCTTGAAAGATTAACCTTTATAAGAAGCATTTCTCTCTCCACATGTTCAACATTGGTGAAATCCTGAACTTTTATGACGTTTATAAGTTTATTCAGTTGTTTCTTTATTTCTTCAAAAATATATTCATCTCCGTCAACAACCATTGTTATCCTGGAAAGTTTTGAATCAAGGGTTTCACCAACAGAAAGACTCGCTATATTAAAGCCTCTGCTGCTGAACGATTCGGAAACTCTTGCAAGGACACCGAACTTATTTTCAACGAGAACAGAAATAATTCTTTTCATTATGCCATTCCTCCCATCATTTGTCGTAGTGAAGCGCCAGCAGGAACCATCGGAAAAACATTTTCTTCACTATCAATTATACAATCAACAATAACAGGACCATCTATTTTTAATGCCTTCTTAATCGCATTCTTAACATCCTCATTTTTAGTAACTCTCATACCAGTTGCACCATAAGCCTCTGCAAGTTTAACAAAATCGGGTGTGTATTTTGGACATTCTTTAGTCTTTTTAACTTTATCAGGATTTAATGCTCCGGTTCTAAGG
>CAZALG010000128.1:0-6396 GCA_964485935.1 uncultured bacterium
CCGGAACTGTTTCAAAAATCATCTGCTTTGGTTTCTGCCATGCCATGGGTTTGTCTCCAGCCATGAATAAATCTACCTTTACTGACTGCAAACGCCCAAGTTTATCTTTAGCGTTAATTTCCAGTATATAAACACCCGATGATTGATCGGCAAATTTAACCTTAACCGGTTCCCTCGATGTTTCAATTTCACGCTCTTCTATTAAATCTACCGTTTCTGTGGTTATATACTCTGGTTTGCCAACTGTAAAATCTGTCTCCTTAAGATAAGAATGCCAGGCGAGTCTTTTCAGCTGAACGGAGACTTTATGACCGGCGGATAATTTTTCATCAACATCGAGGGCGATTATTTCCGCTTCTATTGTGTTACCGGATTTAACGTACCTGTTAGTTTTAAGACCAAGTATAAAAGAAGGTAAGGCTACAACAGAGCGACTGCTCGATACAGTTAGCTGGTCCGCTCCTGTGACCGTTGCTTCGCATACATATTTCCTGGGATTACCATCCAGCTCAGATTGAGGATTAACTACAAGCGTGGCTTCTCCGTTTTCGTCTGTTGTCTGTTCTTCTTCAAGAGGTCCAGCCTGAGTACTATAACCTCTCGCTCCAAAACGGCTGTCTGAAGAAAGGAAGTACCCTTCTATACCTTTCGGATGGAATGTGTACGGGAATGAGGTAACTCTCCACTTTACACCCTGGTTTACGACTTTTCCTCCGGCATAGTAAGTGGCTGTCAACTTCATAGTAAATGGTTTGTCATTTGGCACTCTATCCGGACCGTACAGTTTAACATCGAATTTTGGTATCCTATATGATTCCATATCAAAATCTGTGCTGGCCACACTACCATGCTTCTTCTCTATTAAATTAACCCGGTAAGTACCGGTTGGCAGGTTTTCCTCTTTAAACTCATGGTAGAAACTACCTTCTTTTGTTAACTCAACGTCGTACTCCCGGTCTACTCCTTCCGGACTCCTAATACTGAGTAAAAAATCTCTATGTTTTACATGTGACAATTCTCCCTGAAAACGCCATCTTATATATCCTTTTATATAGACTTTTTCTTCCGGACGGTATATGGGGCGTTCTGTAAAGACATGAGCTTTCAAAACCGTATCTCTTGAAAGGTCATAAGGACTGTATGAAAGCCACTGTAGCCAGCCCGAGCTGTGACGGGACCAGTGATTATCGGAGAACTCCGGAGGTGCGGCCTGACTGCGGGTATCTATTACAAGATAATCCTCACCCTTATTAACCAAAACCCTCTTTACCGCGAATTTATTGAATTTTGCTGTCGTGTACGAATTATGCTGGATCTCAAGAAAACCATATTCGTTAGTTTGTCCGCTATATATGGTTTCGAAATGCGATTTTTTTACACCCTCGATTTTTATATTCGCGCCTGCAACCGGTTCACCTGTTTTATATGAAGTTACGGCGAACAAAACCTCATGCTTCGCCTCGATGGTACTCAAACATAAATCTGTAACCTGAATTTTAACGTACTGTCTTTCCTGCCTTCCGCCCAATTTTCTGAACCCAATAAGATAAGTGCCGGGCTGACCCTCCCCGCTTATTTCGGCAAGCTTATCCTTTAAATCGATAGAGTTATGCCGCAAGACTCCTTCTTTTTCGAGGTCTATTATCTTTGAATAATGAGGGCTTCCAAGCATCTGAATATGTGAGATAATCTGGGTTGTACTTAAAGGAGAAAGGATATCTTCTTCCGAAATGGGTTCTTCACCGGGTCCCGGGGGAAGTGCGTTTTCGTCGACTGGAACCCATGTTTCGGGGAAAGGCCAGAAAGCTTTATTTAAGGGATCTATTCTGTAAATTCTGAAATCTATATTCTTTATACCCGAAACGCTAATTGGGAAATGCTGCGGACCATATCTTTCCACTATACCGAAACTCTCACCCCATCTTATAAAAGCTTGTTCGCTGGGTCTGTAAAAATAAAAGCTGGATGCTTTCTCCATCTGAAGGCTTCTACCTTCCCTGTCCTGGAAAGATATAGGCTCTATTGTAACCTTATAAAGTTTATCGGTTTCCACGGTAACATTAATCTGGAGTTGTTCCCCGCTCTGTCTGAAATCAAAGGCTTCCGGAGCGGGAGAAAAATTAATCATACTCTTAACCATAGATAAATTTAACTGCGCCGGGGGACTGGAAAAAGTAAAAATCAGCTCTCCGGACTGAGGTAATCTCAATGCTTGGTCTTTTTCGTAATGGCTTCCGGAAGGATTAACAGTAAATTGATGGGCTCTACTACCCATTCCGTGAAGCATGAAATCTTCCTTTGTTTTAAAGTAATAAGTTTCAAAAGCTTCTTCTAAGGAAGAATCATCTGATAGTCTGAGGAAGGTCAGTACTTTAAGTCCGAGAGAAAAGGGATGCTCCATTTCAAAGTAGTATTTATAATTATCCGAATCCGAGGTACGTTCTGCGAGTTTTATGTTAAAATCTTTATAAGTATATCTTTTCCTTCCCTCTTTACCAATACCCGGTAGGAGATAGGACTCAAAAGTTACAAGTTTAGAAAGAATAGATGGGTTCACGTAATATTCGAATTCCATTGTAATTTTCTCGACTTCCCCGAGCCCCGTTTCTCCGTTTCCGGGAATAATTCTCACCGGAGGCGAAAGCAATGTCGATAATTCTTTTCTGTACCCTCCAACACTAATTTTAAACTTCTCCATCGCTGGCCATGGAATCGTCGGACGAAATTCCAGAGTCCTCGAATCCAGCCAGCGAAATTCTCCGGGATGAGAGGGTTCTATTTTAATTATTTTTTCAGGTTCATCCAGAGGGCCGCTTCCTCCGGGATGCATCTCTTTCTTAAAAAAGACGGTTAAAGGATCATATTCCCGCAGAAATTCTTCAGGCAATATCGTAACATCCTTGTCGCTTAAATTCTTGAACTGTTTATAATCCGCGGGTTTATACTGATATGGGTTAGTCGCGTAAGCGTTTAAGAAAACAAAACACAAAGCAAAAAATCTAAATAGGAAAGAAATTTTTTTAGTCATAAACATTCTCCTTTACCTTTTACCAATAATTCTTTTTATCACTTCTTCAGGAGGCAAATCCGGCGGAGCTTTCTGTCCTACTAATATCGGAGTACATGAAATCGCCTCCGCGGAAACTGGTACATGAAGTAATAAGTAATACAAACCTTTATCTAAGTTTAAATATTGCTGTTCTCCTTCTCCTATAAGATTCCAATTCGAATCGTATAGTTTTGCCTCAACAACCTCTTTCTGAGTCTTAATTCCTAAACCAATTTTTCTTTTCGAGGGAATCGAAAAACTAAATATAGAGCTCTCACCCGGAGTAAGATATACTGTAGTTCTCATATCTTCTTCCAGAGTTCTTACCGGCTTTAGACTATAAACTAAATTAATATTACCCGGAGGCTCATAATCCATCAATCTCAAACCAAGTTTATATTCTCCGGGATTCAGAGCTATTTGCCAGTCGAATCCTTCAAAAGCAGAAAAATAATGGACAATCTTATTCTCTTTTAATAAAACTCCTATCATTTCTCTCTTGCATTTTAGACTTATATGTTTTGTCTCCGCTAGATTTAATGAAAACCAATTTATTTTATCATTGAGATAGAGTTCGGTCGGATTAGAAAGATCGAGTGTTCTGAAAACCCGGAGAGAATGTTCCCATTTCGATTCAAAAACCTTATCATTCTTTACGAGATTAATTTTAATTCCTCCGATGCCGTGAGCAACTTTCAAGAACCCTCCGAAGTTTTTATTTGCTTCTTCTGAAGACACCCACAACACTTCACCATTTCCTAATTTTTCTCTGATTACCCCTTTGGAACTGAACAAAGTTATATTTTTTATATTCCCTTCATAGTATAAAGAAATTGAATCATAATCGGGGCTCAGGTTAGGAAGTTCAAGCGTTATTTCTCCGGGCTTAGAAAACCATTTCTCTATTCCGCTTTCAAGCGTAAGTTTCTTTTCTCTTTCAAACAATTTTTTCTTTAACGGTTCTCGTATTTCGAGTAACTCCACAACGAATCGCTTTTCCCCTTCTAAAGCGAGCAGATATAAATCTCCCGAATTGCCTTTAAAATCAAAACTTGCAACTTCTGACTCGGTCGAATATACTTCCCTTCCCCCGTCACCACAATCCCAAACAGCGATTCCGCCGGAAGAAACTTTAACTCTGATAAGATATTGTCCCCTCCCGGGTAATTTATAACACCAACTTTCTGCTTTTGAAGAAGTCCATTCCTGCTCTCCGAGTCGAAGTACGGATTGCCCGGATATCGGAATATCTGTTCTTTCGACTTCAGCATAAAGTTCCTCATCGAAATGCTCCCTCGAACCATTCCATAACACGACAGTATTGGGAGTATCGTCAAAATCTACCGTTACACATTTACCTTTACTCAAGAACTGTCCCTGCAGCACCGGAATACTTGAAGGATTAAAATATCCTGTTTTTAATGTGTGCATCCCGGCAAAAGGTTGTCCGAAGGCCATATTAACCGAAATTACCGAAATATTATTTTCATTAGGGGTAAGAGAAAACGCTCTGGGAGTATTTTCGAGTATGGAGATTCTTATTTTCTCTCCTGTCTTTAATCTGTAAGGAGATAAAGAAAATTTAACATTTCCGGTATTTTCGAATCTGATCTTCAAGTAGAGTTTTTTAAATAAAGAAGAAAAATATAAACCCCCCTCCGAACTGAATGGAGAGTTTTCTGAACTCGTGATTTGTATTCCACTTAATAAATTATCTGATTTAACTCTATAATGCCCGAGCCATCCGGACCCCATATCTACATGAAAATATAAATTCTTTAATTCAGAATCTTCAGGAATTTCTCCTTCCCATCCATTTAGCAGGTCAACAAGCAAAATCTCCGTCGCTTTAACACTTTCATAAAGTAATCGCACTCCCTCATCCAGATGGTCTTCCGACCAGATTTTTAATTTATATTTGTCGTTAATGGAAACAGGCATCGCAAGCTCGATTGTTTTTCCTCTTTTCTCAGCCAGAACTTCGATATTTCCTTTTAGATCGGTTTTCCCGATTAGACAACCTATATTACTTTTACCGTCCAGCAGTACATTTATAATGTTTGCCTCTGCGGATTTTTCTAACGGAAAGGTTAAAATTTTACCTTCTAAATCGAGCTCTTTTTCCACTCCGGATGCAAGAGAAGAAACGAGAGAGTCAGGAAGACAGTTCATACTAACGAGTGTTTTAAAGGAACCTTCGCTTTCCGGCTGAACTTTTAGATAGTAATTACCTTCTCTTAAATACTTTGAAATGTTAAAATTCCAATCGAAAAGACCATCATCATTTTCCGCGGTTAAGACGCCATCAGAATCTATCAATTTCGCGGATACATCGTCGGTTCCCTGACTTGATATCTCAACAACAGATTCTTTGCCGACACGGACTTCAAAAGTTCGGGGACTTGTAACCGTATAACTCTGACCTGAAATTAAAATATCTGTATTAACAGCTAACCGGAAATCGATATGATTCTGCTTTTTAATCGATTTAACCGAAATTTCATAATTTCCTATCTCGAGATCAGTTTCTTTATTTCCTGACCATTCTAAAAGAATATCCTTTTCACCCTTACGTTTCAAACTCGCTTCAAACTTATTACTAAGGAAAATATTCGCTTTTACAGGTGCGGGAACATTAATATAGAAAACTGCCGGTTTTCTTTTTTCATCGACAATTTCTTCAACCCAATGAGAAGTAACGGTCTGGTTTAAAGTTAAAGTATGCGGCCCTTTACCTTCAAAGCTCGGAACATCCTCGATTTTCTCGAGTACCGCTATTCTTCTACTAATCCTGTTCTCGGGAAGAGAAAGCAACTTATAAGAACCTGTAGAAAAATTATACTTGATGTCGGCTTTTATTCCGGGTTTTAAAATAGGCCAGCCTTCCTCATCCTCGAGCCTGGCTTCAAAATGGCCTTCCTGTCCAAATGATTGAATTCTATAAGTTCCGGGTTTGTCTATTCTAAAATTATATGAGATGCCGGCACTTACAGGAACCTCTGCGCGTTTCTCGCTGCCAAGCTCTAACTCTCCGCCTGCAATTACCTGGTTGGCTTTAAGCGATAATCCGAGGTGCCCTGCAGATTCTCCTGTAGTTTGAACGCTTGCCTGGTATTCTCCTGGCAGGAGATAAACCAATAGCAAGGCGTTTCGTCCCAAACCATTTTCGGACGCGGATTGTAAACTCGTAACAAAACGGTCTCGAAGAGTAATGCTTGTGTTCAACCTACCGGTGGTTTCAAATCTGTAAATACCAGGTGATTCTACACTAATTTGATACACTTTACTTTCATTCTGTTCGAGATCTAAAAAGACCTGTTCTCCCGGTTTAAGTTTTGGAAAATCAG
>CAZALG010000129.1:0-6370 GCA_964485935.1 uncultured bacterium
CCTCTCACCATTTTTATACCTGTTTCGAAAGATAAAGCCCTTTCAGGCGTAAGATTCGGATTGCCTACATTTGCGGGACTATCAAGGTATAATTCTGTGTATGAAGGAATCCGAAAAGCTCTCTCTATTGAAGCGTATAAATAAGTTCGATTGTTAAGTTTAAACCCGATATCTACTCCGGGATAAAAATACCAGTCCCAGTCGGAATAGTAAATGAGAAATGAGCCAAAAACAATGCATACGTTTTTTACCGTTGGAAGTTTATGCTCGAAAAAGAATTGTGATTTCGTGCGGGAATAGTTACCGAGATTTGTACTTCTTATCTTATCTCCACCCCATTCCAAACCGGCAGATGTGACACCTGCTCTTGTAGAAATCTCCGATTGCAAAGTTATTCCGTAGATATGTGTTGTGTGATCGTTTCTGTAATAGCCCGGATCTTCGTAATCTAAAATATAATCATCCTTATGGCGTTTCCAGTAAAAACTCAAATTACTTTTCTCGAAATCTATAGAACCTTTTAAGAAGGCAGTTTTTGTATGTTCCCGCTGGTTTGGATATATATCTGAGTAGAAGTAGCTGGCTCCAAAATCTTTGTCATTATAGCCAAGAGAGATATCTCCTTTGGTTTTCATGTATTCGACGGTGGATTTGAAGAAAATATTCCATATATCGAAGTCGGTATTATGACGGTACCCGTCGGAACGCTTCCCGGAAATAGAAAGATAATTATATGAGATGCCGAGTGGTGAAGAAAAGGAAATGTTTCCTTCAAGCAGCTTGTAGTCTCCCGTCAGTGCTTTTATTTTTAGATTCTTCGTTTCTCCTTTTTTTGTTATTATATTTATAACCCAGGCAGCGCCGCCTGGACCCCGCACAATTTCTATTCGCTCAATATCTTCCAATTGAATTGGAAGATCTAGATTATGGTGTGCTGTTTGGGGGTCGTTTACTCTTATTCCGTCTATTAAAATCAGGTTTTGTTCGAATGTTCCTCCCGCGACGGAAACATCAGACTGGATCCCCTCCGGACCTCTCTCGTTTATTTCGACTCCCGAAATATATTTCAACAGGTCTGCTACTCCACCCGCGGGGCTGTTTCTTATTTCTTCTTTTTCAATCACCAGAATATTTCTACTCGTTCCTAATAACGTTGTGGGTATCTTGCTTGCTGTAACTATTAAAGGCTCCATTGTATAAAGTTGGCTTTGAATTGGCCAAAGAGATATTAGTGGTAAGAGTACTAAAAGTATGACGCTTTTATACATTCGAATTAATTTGTCTATAGTCTTCTCAATTTACTTCTTTCTCTTCAGGGCGTCATTTAGAAGTTTTATAGCGCAAAATTCTCCGCACATCGAACAGGCTTCCTTAATTTTGGGTGTCTGTTTATTTCTCTTATCTTTAGCTTCTTTAGCATCTATTACAAGCTCGAATTGTCTTTCCCAGTCCATTTTTTTCCTTGCAAGAGAGATTTCTCTGTCCCATTCTTTTGCACCAGTAATACCTTTTGCTATATCGCCGGCATGAGCGGCTATTCGCGCAGCAATCACTCCTTTCTCAACATCTTCAAGGTCAGGTATACCAAGATGCTCAGAGGGGGTAACGTAACAAAGGAAATCTGCTCCGTAAGAGGCTGCCACAGCTCCGCCGATTGCGGAAACGATATGGTCGTAACCCGGGGCAATGTCCGTAACTAGAGGGCCCAAAACATAAAAAGGAGCTCCATGACAGATTTTCTTTTCCATTTTCACATTCATCTCGATTTCGTTTATCGGAATGTGACCGGGACCTTCTATAATTACTTGAACGTCTCTTTCATGAGATCTCTTAGTTAATTCTCCGAGAATACTCAATTCATGGAATTGAGCTCTATCTGACGAATCTTCAATCGCTCCGGGACGAAAACCATCTCCTAACGACAGAGTTATATCATAATCGGAAGCGATATCGAGTATTTTATCGAAATTAGTATATAGAGGATTCTCTTTCTTATTATAAAGCATCCAGGTTAAGAGAAAGGTCCCTCCTCTTGAAACAACATCCATTACCCTTCCTTCATTTTTAAGACGTTTGAAAGTTTCCTGCGTTACACCACAGTGAAGGGTCATAAAGTCCACCCCGTCTTCCGCCTGTTCTTCTATAACTTCAAAGATTTGTTTCTCTGTCATGTGGACAATTCCCCCTTTTTTTTGAACTGATTCTATCGCAGCTTGATATATGGGAACTGTTCCAAGAGGTATAGTTGTTTTTTCCAGGATTTCCTTTCTAACTTTCCTAATATCACCACCTGTAGAAAGATCCATAATGGTGTCCGCACCTGCTTTTTCTGCTAAAATAGCTTTTTCTACCTCAAAATTTATATCGGGTTTATCAGTCGAAGTACCGACATTTGCGTTTACTTTCGTGGTAAGAGGATAGCCAATTCCAGTTGGTCTTATACTCTCTCTTTTTTCGTTTTTGGGTATTACTATTGTTCCTTCGAGTATCCCTTTGTTTAGAACTTCGAGATTTACATTTTCTGATTCTGCAATTTTCTGAACCAAAGCAGGAATCTTCCCCTCTTTTAGTTCAGTAACAATACCCAATTAAGAACCTCCAAAAATTAGATTTCCCGGGTCCAAATTAATATTATCTTTCTTCACTTCATAATAAAGATATGGATAAGGAGCTCTCCCGGATTGACCAACATAACCTATTATATCTCCTCTTTTTACGCTTTCCCCTTCTTTCACAGTAGAGTTAAGCAGATGAGAGTAGGAGCTTACGAACCCACATTTATGTGAAACTTCTACAAAAAGCCCCTTACCTTTGTCGTTGCCAACCTGTATTATTACCCCATCCCCGGTTGAAACTACCGGAGCATTTAAAGATGCAAGGATACTTATTCCTTTATGAGGTTTTTTTTTGCCAGTATAAGGATCTATTTGTTCTCCAAATCTTCTTATTATGCGTCCTCCTACTGGCATTATAGAGGGCATAGAACCTAAGAAAGCATAATCCAATTTAGAAGTGATCTCAAATACAGAATCAATCCACTTGGACATTACCAGTAGGCTATCCGGAGAAAAATGGAAATTCCTCTGAGGAATGTCTTCTAAAATATTGTGTTCCTCAAAAGCTCTATACTGTTGTTTAAGTAGAGAATCAATTTTCCCTTCAAATTCGGCTGCTTTCTTTCTAAGGTCAGCAACTTTTTCTTTAAGTTTTTGATTGTCCGTTTCCAGGAAGCCAAGAGAAGACGCATTGACAAAATTTTGAAGGTTGTTAAAGAAGAAAACTCCACTGAGAATAAGAATTAAAACAATAAGTATTAAAGCAATAAAAGGTATTTTAAACCATTTATTTTGACCCTTATCATGCGGAATTAATACAACTTTAAGGAATGAAAGCTTCATCTATTGGAGTATTCTCTCTAAGTTGTTTTAATGCACGATTTCTAAGTTGTCTTACTCTTTCTCTTGAGACGCCAAGTATTCTTCCAATTTCTTCCAGGGTGTGAGGTCTTTTCCCTTCCATCCCAAAATAGTAAATTATTATTTTTCGGTCTCTTGGCTTAAGTCTATCGAGACTGAATCTTATATCTTCTATAAATTTATTTCTGTAATATTCCTCTTCCGGCGTTACAACATCTTCAGAGATTACATCCAGATATTCTAAATCATCAGTATTTTTTATTGTGTCATCCAGGGAAATATCGTGTTTTGCTACTTTGATCGACTCTTCAATCTTTTCAACATCTGTATCCAATTCCTCTGCAATTTCCTCTATGGAAGGTTCCCTCCCTATTTCTCTTGTCACTCTTTCTTTTGTTTTCTTGACTTTCAGCATTTTCCCGGCCCTGCTCATAGGCAAACGGTAGGATTTTATATGTTCGGTAACGGCTTTCATTATAGCCTGTTTAACCCACCAAACGGCATATGATAGAAATCTTACCCCTCTCCGCTCATCAAAACGTTCTGCAGCTTTAATCAAACCCACGTTACCTTCGTTAATCAAATCTGTAAAAGGAGTCCCCATATTCCTGTAGGCTTTAGCTACAGAAACCACAAAACGGAGATTAGATTCCACTAATTTCCTCTTCGCGTTTTGATCTCCTAAACGAGCCTTTCTACCAAGTTCCTTTTCCTCTTCAGGAGTAAGAAGATTGTATTTTTGAATCTCCTGAAGGTATACAGGCAGTGAACCTCTAACTTTTTTTATTTTTCTAACTCTCCTCTATACTTATAACTCTTATTTCCCCATTTGGCAAGTTTAAAAGCAATACCAATGGGGGATTGAATTCTTTTTTTGCTCTTATAACGTCCTCTATAGTTTTAATCTTCATCGATCGACTTTCAGCCTGAACAAAACTTATCAATGAATTTTCTAGGACCCCTGCTTTATCTGCCGGGCTACCTTCCTTTACCTCACTTACAAATACCCCGTCTACATCTTTATTACCCCATACATTGCTTGCTTCTTGTGAAGTAGAAAGCAGTATCCGCATACCTAACCACTCTTCTCCTTCCGTCTGCTTACTGCTAGAAACTTCTACAGCAGGTCTCTTCCCAAGCTCAACTGTTAAGGTTTTCTCCTCTCCATTTCTCCAAACGGTAACTTTTGCTTTTTCGTTTGGGTTCTTGGCAGCAACCATCTTTCGCAGAATGTTAACATCCTCTGTTTTTTTATCATCGATTTTTAGAATTATATCACCTTCAGCAAGACCTGCTTTTTCTGCTGGCGTTTCTTCTTCAACTCGTTTAACATAAACTCCCGCTTCGTAAGGATAGTTTAAAGCTTTTTTGATTTCAGAACTTAAATTTTCAGGGACAATACCTAAATATCCTCTCTCCACTGTTCCGGTTTCGACGAGCGATCCCAGTACATCCATGGCAATATCTATAGGCACAGCAAAACCAATCCCTATATTACCGCCTGTTTGTGAAAAAATCATTGTGTTTACTCCCACAACTTCGCCCTTGGAGTTAATCAAAGGTCCTCCTGAGTTCCCCTGGTTTATAGCCGCATCTGTCTGAATGAAATCCGCATATATGTTCCTGCTAAGAGATACTGCCGACCTTCCCTTAGCGGAAACTACCCCGGCGGTTACCGTTCCAAAGAGACCAAAAGGATTGCCAATTGCAATCACCCAATCACCGACCTTTAAATCGTCAACACTTCCCGGAGTAATATCAGGCAGATCTCCTCCTTTTTTTATCCTGATCACAGCAACTTCAGTTTCGGGATCTCTCCCAATAATCTCAATATCTTCTCCGCTAAACTCTTTGTCATCGGACAAGGAGATTTTTAGCTCCTGGGCATCTTTTACCACATGGTTGTTTGTCAGAATATAATCTTTTCCTTTATACTCTACAATAAAACCTGACCCCAGCCATTTCTGCTCTTGTTCCAGATTTCTTCTCGGAGCTTCTCCAAAAAATTTTCTGAAAAACGGATCGTCGGAGAAATCATAATAAGGGGATCTATAGATAACTGTTCTTTTACCTTCAATCGAAACTACAGCACGAGAAGTTTTGTCAACTATAGGAGCAAAAGAAATTTTCCCGCCTTCAGCGTAGGTTTCCGGATTGTCACTTCCAGGTTTTGCCGTAAGAGAGAAACTGGCGGCTGTGATAACCCCTGAAAAAAAGCCTGCAACAGCAACCAGAGCGACAAAAATAGCTCCATATATAAGTAATTTCCTGTTCAAATGTCCCCCTTTTTAGTTTCTTACTTTATCTTTTATCTCTTGATTAGAATCAGATTCGATATAATTTTAACTTTAACTTTCCCCTTAAGTTATCTTAACTTCTACTTCTTTCGCTTTCCCTTTCTTGGTCTTGGGTAGAACAATCTTTAAAACACCATTATTATATTTGGCGGTTATTTTGGATTGGTCTACCTCCGTAGGTAAACTTATCGACCTCATAAATTTTCCGTAAGAACGCTCAACACGAAGATATGATTCCTCTTGTTTTTTCTTTTCTTCCTTTTTTTCTCCCTGGACAACGAGGTTTTCTTTTTTTACCGAAATCTTTAAATCCTTCTTTTCAACTCCAGGTATTTCTACACCGATAGTATATTTGTCCTTATCCTCCCTTATATCCAGAAGTGGATAAACACCTCTGGCGGCACCGATGTTTGAGAAACCCGAGAAGAAATCATTAACTATATCATCAAAATCATCCCGTAAGTTAAATATCCTTCCTACAGGATCATAACCTATTATATCTTTCTTAGACATAATTTAGCTCCATTTTTAAGATTTTTTACACGATTATCAGTAAATATTATATATATAATTTCTAATTTGTCAACCCCATTTTTATAAAGAATGCCCTCAGAGGGGAGAGGGCATTCTTTAATAAGGAGGTTGTTATGTTCTTCA
>CAZALG010000130.1:0-6355 GCA_964485935.1 uncultured bacterium
GTTTATCAGTGCAAATCCGTGGCTAAAAAATAGATTCTTCGAATTGGTTAATTGTTTAATTAGTATATTTGTTAATTAGTAAAAAACCATCCAACTATCCCACAAACCAACAAGTGAAAATGAAACCGACAGTGAATTCGCAAGGTCTTATTTATAAAGGAGGATAAAATGAAAAATTTAATAAATAACATATTTCTGGTCTCATTACTATTTTTCTTTCCATTGTTCACAGAGGGCAAATCTTCCGAAGAAAAGAGCTTTATCCAGGAAGTTAAAGCGAGAATTACAAATGAAAAAGAGAACAAAGCTGAGAATACAAAAGAAGAAGTTAAGACTGAAAAAAATGAAAATAAAGTAGAATACAAAGAAAGAGAGAACGTAAAAGCAGAAAAAAAAGAAGAAGTCCATAAAGAAAGAGAAGAGGTTAAAGCAGAAGATGGAGATAAGTATAAATACGAATATAAAGATAAAAATGAGGAGAAAGGCCCGCCCGAAGAAAAGAGCCGTATTCAAATAGTTAAGGATAAGATTACAGAGGAAAAAGTAAAAGAAGAAGCCAAAAAAGAAGAAAAAGATAAATCAAAAGAAAAGCATGACCACGATTATTACCATGATGAAAGAGATCAACATCACTATTATTATGATCATGGGCATAATAAAAGATACAGACACGACCATCATTCGGGCTTTTTTGGAGGATTCTGGGATGTTTATGATGGATTTTCCGGTTACTTTATAGATGTAAGATATGACGATTACCCTTATGCGAACAGCTCAGACTTCAATTTTCGCAGCCCGGAAAACAGGAGTACTCCTTCGAACAAAATTGCATTCCTTTATTCTTCAGTGGAGACTTCCTACCTGGGCAAGGATATCCGGGATAATTACGGAGCCACAGTAAAACTTTCCGGCAATATTTATTCCTTACATTTGAATTATTTTTATCAGAGAATTTTTTCGAGCGAGGAATCTATGGCGTTTTACTCGGTAAATGGGGGAATCTCTTTTGCATTGCAAAATCTTACTTTAACTCCTTTTTTAGGGGCTTTTTATATCGAATCCCTCGAGAAAGCTCGATTCTCTTACGGAGCTAATTTACAGGTTTTCCTCCCCGCTAATTATATTATTGATTTATACACCTTAAATTCGTCATACGGTTCGCTTAACTTCAATAATTTTTCCGCTTCTTTAAATTACGCATTTTATAGGTTCAATATTGGCGCGGGCTTCAACTACAACAATTACGCGGGAGTCAACTTCTCGGGGCCGCTTGCTAAGCTTTCTGTCTGGTTGTAGAACAAGTTTTGTTAGTGCGTTAGTGAGCGAGTGCGTTGGTGAGTAAAAAACAGACCAACAGACTAAAAATTTAAACTCTCCCCCCATTTTCCCCTTGACAAATTCAAAAAAATTGTTATAATACTTTATATAACAAAGTACTTTGCCTAATAGCATTTAGGGAAAAGTTTTTAATTAAAATAAAGTAATCAGGAGGGATTATTATGAAGTATAAAATTTTAGTTTTTTTAATGCTGTTTGGTTTTTGTGTATCTTACGGTTACGAAGGAGAAACTCTGGAATTAAAAAATTCCACTGAAGCAGTTGGTTTTTCTATATTGTCGACGGTGCTTCCCAGCGTACCGCTTATGCTCTGTGCGGGGATTGGTGATGTTGAAGAGTCTTTGGTGGTAGAAAGTTTTATTTTGACCGTTTCCGGTGTTATTATCGGGCCCAGTGCGGGTCATTTTTATGCAGGTAATACAGCAAGGGGTTTCAAGTCCGCAGGTTTCAGGGCAATCAGCGGCGGCGCGTTTCTTTTAAGCAGCTGCGGAGTCTTGAGCGTTGTTAATGACGCAAGTTTCGGAAATGTGGAACTTTATTTTGCATTTGCTATAGTTTCAGGTATAGCTACAGTGGGGTCTGTTTTATTTGATATATGGACCTGCCCGAGCTCAGTTGGAAAATACAACCGATCAGTCCGTGATTACGGAGGATTTTATCTGGCACCCGAAGTTGATATAAAGGATGAAAGTTATGGTTTATCGATTGGGTATAGATTTTGATTAACAAAAAAATTATTTGGCTGTAAAGCGTCAGGACATTTTCGATGTTATCTAATTATCTCCATTTTTTTTGTCTCAGCCAAATCCCCAGCTTGAATTCTATAATAATATATTCCGCTTGATAACCTTTGCGCATTCCACAATCGCGTATGTTTACCGCCTTCCAACTCTTCGGAAATAACCGATTCTATCTCTCTTCCAAGTGTGTCGAATATTTTCAAGTTTACAAAAGATTTCGTCGGAAGATTAAACGCGAATGTTGTCGAAGTATTAAAAGGATTAGGATAATTGTCGAAAAGTTGAATTTGAGCAGGAATAGAATCTTTTTCCGGTTCAGGCAAACCAGAAGATTCAACACTCATCATTATGGGGTATGATTGAATCTCAAGGCTGTCCCCAAGAGTTGTTTTTAATCGGTAGTAATAAGACTTTCCGGTTCTGGTTGTTGTATCGTTGAATTCGGTAGCATCGTGCGGGATTTTAGCGAAAAATTCAAAATTGCCGTTATCTACTTTGCGTTCAACAATAATACTATCATTCGCAGTAGTCCTGTTATTCCATTGTAGATGTATAAGCGTATCGGCAAAAGTATTTATACTCATCTTGTTGGGTGACTCGGGGTAGGTGTAGATTAGAATATCCTTTATTTCATTCCACGTTCTTGCGGCTCTATTATAAACTCTGAAATTCCCGCCGTCATCCCAGACCTGGAACGCCACATTGTAAACCAGGGTTTTTTCAACGACGGTTGCATAGGCGCACATACGTGAATTGTATTCGCACTTATTTATATAGCCAAATTCGCTGAGTACTACAGGGATATCATTTTCATCAGACCAGTCGGCTACTGCTTCAAACTTTGCCACAGTAGCTGCAATATCGGCATTCGATCCATATGTGCCGGGACCTTCGAGTCCAAACGGATAGGGATCATACGAATGGTAGTAACCAATAAGATAATCATCGTCAGGAACGGCAGCAATAATAAGCTGCTCTGAATTGGACCACATGTGTCCCGAGAAACAAACATTACGTGTAGGATTTGTTCTTCTGATTATCCCTAATACTCTTTCATTTAATTCGTTTACATTTTCTAATGTCATTGGATAAGGCTCGTTTATTATTTCAAAAATAAGGCTGTCTGATTTATCCTGGAATCTTGTTGCTATCTGACTCCATATACTATCAAAACGCGCGATATTTTCTCCAGTATAATCCTCTTTAATCCACGAATCGTGATGTACATTGATAATAATTATCAAGTCTCGACTCAGGCCCCAGTCGACGATCTGTTCAATGCGATTGAGCCAGGTAGAATCGATAGTATAAGGTGAAACGGTATCAGTATGCCCGCCCCATGTAATAGGTAACCGAACACAGGTAAAGCCGGCATCCTTATAATCGTCGAAATAATATTCCTCCGCGGGCGGATTATTCCATGTTCCTTCTCCGCCGGGAGGGTCGAGGGTGTTTCCCATATTAATACCCCTGCCCATGGCGTTTACAGCGTCTTGAGGCGACAATTGGGCTTCCAAACTAATTGTAATGCAAATTACAATCATTATCGAAATCATTAAGTTCTTTTTCATATAAAAACCACCTCCATATTAAGAGACAGCATATCGCAGAGTTTTTAATCCATTTTATACAACTAAAAATCTTTTTCATGTAATTATATAAAGATATTATATATCCTAAATAAATCGGTAGGTTTGTCAAGTTCAAACTAATTGCAAAGGGGCGGGTATTCTTTAAATAATACAACAAGTGGTTTTGCTAGTGTATTAGTACATAAAAATTAGGTTTTAGGTATCCGGTATTAGGTTTTAGTTCGCAGTTCCCGGCTCTCAGTTCGCAGCAGTCTTTTTTATTTCTTCTTCTATAAGCTCCCTATGCTGCCGGGTTTCCTCGTTCACCTGTTCTATCATTTTTTTAAATTTCAAATCATCTATATAAAAAGTTTCATTTTTTATAGATACATTAAAAACTATTGCATATAAGTTTTTATATCTTAATATATTATTAAAATATACGGAGGGTTTTAATGAAATCTTTTCAAATATTTTCTGTGTTAATTATTTTTCTTTTCTATATTTCGGCTTACGCAGAAGTATCACAGGATTCTGAAGGATGGACGGTTGTAACCGAATCTCCCGATACGAGAATTATTTATGTTAGCAGCAGTATGGGAAGTGATACTAATGACGGGTTAAGTGAAAATTATCCGGTTCAAACTTTAGAAAGAGCTTATTCTCTTTTGAGAGATAGTTGCCCGGATTGGATGCTGCTCATGCGTAGAAACGAGTGGTATGAAAATATTCCTTCTATAAACAAATCGGGACGGTCAGCAGATGAACCCATGCTTATTTCTTCTTATGGGTCAGGAGAAAGACCTCTTATTAAAAGTGAAGAGGGTTCAGTAATTAGCAGAGCAGGAGATGATGTTCTGGAACATATTTTTATTATAGGACTCGATTTTTACAGTTATAAACACGATCCCTCTTCCCCGAACTATGATGAATCCGTCATTTCAAATCGTGGAGTAAGATGGGTAGGCGGAGGCAATAATATTCTAATAGAAAACTGTTGTTTTCGTTTTTTTTCAGGCGGCTTGGTGGTGCAAAAGTACACCAGTCCGCAGTTAACCGATTTTAGACTAAGAAGATGCATTGTTACCGATGCTTACAGTACAAACTCCCACTCACAGGGATTTTACGCGAGTCATATTGACGGATTGCTCGTTGACGAATGTATCTTCGACCACAACGGCTGGCTCATTCAAGGGTCAGGAGACAACGCACAGGAAGGCGGAGCGGCAACTATGTTTAACCATAACACTTATTTTGGCGAATGTAACGATGTGGTCGTACGCGGAAATATGTTTCTGCGGGCATCCAGCATGGGTAACAAAATGCGCAGCGATATTCCTGAAGGTTCTACAGGGATACTGTTCGATAACAATTTGTACGTTGAAGGGGAAATCGGTATCGGAATAGGAGGCAATACAGAAGAACATTCGAGATTCAACGATGTTGTAATAAGAAATAATGTAATGCTGCATATAGGAAGAAGCAATCCCACAAGCAGAAATTTCGGCTGGTACCTTGATATTATGGATAATAACAATTGTGTGGTATCAAATAATTGTTTCCTGCATCAACCCTGGTATAACAATACATATGCCATAAATATAACCGGTGAAAGTGCGGAAAATATTTTAATAAAAAGCAATACCATCTATGACATTCGTTATCAAGCGCTTCGTATCAATGTAAACTCGTCCTGGGACAATATACAAATTTTTGAAAATTCCATACAGGATGATACGCTTGGCTCCTTGATGGTATATCATTCGGGAGATTTTGAAAACGTTACTTATTATGATAATACTTATTATACAAGCGAACCTTCTAATTTTGCCCGAATCGACGGAGAATATCAAACCTATGAAGAGTGGATTTCTTCATCCGGAGAGACCGGGACAGTAAACGAAAAAATCGATTTTACCGACCCAAATCGTACGGTGGAATCTTACTACAGTTCTCTGGGCGGAAACGGAACTTTCGAAGGGTTTATCGGAGAAGCAAGGCAGCAATCTAAGAACACCTGGGATCCCGCATATACGGCTTCCGCCGTCAATGATTATATACGCGAAGGGTTCGATATATACGAATTGGATACATCGGCTGTCGATTTTGAAGAATTCACAAGATTTATTGTGTACAGAATTTATCCAAATCCTTTTAACATCTCAACTACCATATCTTACTATGTTCCACAAACGGGCTACATTAAACTTGTCATATACGACATATTGGGGCAAAAAGTAAAAACTTTAATTAATGGTATTGTTTCTGCTGATGAGTACGAAGCAAACTGGGATGGGTTAGATGACGAGGGAAATAGAGTCTCATGCGGAATCTATTTTTGCCATATCGGCGGAGAGCATGGAGCTCCCGACTCTAAAAAGGTGATTTTTGTGAGGTAATTCTGCGTTTTTATTCCTCTTGACTATTTCACCCCTTTTTATAAATTAAAACCGATATGCGCTTAAAGGAAATTAAATTATCGGGATTCAAATCCTTCCCTAAAAAAACAACATTCGATTTGAAAGAAGGGATCACCGCTTTTGTTGGCCCTAACGGATGCGGCAAGAGCAATATAATTGATGCTATAAAATGGACTCTTGGTGAAATGAGTATAAAATCTTTAAGGGCAGAGGGAATGGAAGATCTGATTTTCACAGGCACAGAAACGCGTCCACCTGTAGGTATGGCAGGAGTTGTCCTAACCTT
>CAZALG010000131.1:0-6329 GCA_964485935.1 uncultured bacterium
ATAATGACTGCCGAGATTCGGCACTAAAAATAATAAAATTAAAATAACAAATACTTTTTTCATAATTCCTCCTTTTTAATACATCGTATGACCAAAAGAGCTTTCACTCAAAGGAGACCACCACCCGGCTGCAACCTCAACAATTACCTGAGGAGATTCGACCTCCTCTTTCTTACCCATTAAGCCGCCTGCCTCAAAGTCATACACATAATAAGACCCCGAACCTCCGGGCGATACGGGACCGTACGGGTTATTGCCGTAAGCATTGCTATAAACCATCGGCACGGGGGCTACAACAAAAGATCTCATACTATCACCACTCATATACACTCTGTGAACAGCCTGAACATAACTGCCGCTTCCAAGTTTTATTGAATCATCGTCTGTAATTTTGGCGGTTATCATAGCATTATCGGGAATTAACGCAATAAAATAATCACTGCCGCTTTCGGCAAGCTGAAGCGCGCCTTTTCTTTTTATAAGATTAACTGTCGAAGCTATATCTCCCTGAGTCATAAGGGCGGTCGCTGTAGTTAAAACAGTCAGAATAGTCATAATCCATAAAACCACTATCATCGATATTCCTTTATTTTTATTTTTTTCTTTCATTAAAATCTCCTCCTTACGGTCTTTTATTCCTGAGAGATACAAGACCATAGTAATCAATAGTATCCGGATTTGCAGCGGAAGGGTTATAAATTTTTAAGGTATATTCCACACTTTCTATCGGATCGCCAGCCATCAGTTTCCACTCTCCTGCGGAATCCACCTCGACTATCGAAGACACTTCAGTACCTACCGTATTAATGTAACGAAATTGCAGAGAAGCAACTTTATCAATCGCGAAATCACCGTCAATATATAAAGTGTCGTTACGAACCATTATAGAATGGATATCTGCCAGTTCAATAACACCCCACTGAGCTCCTTCGACATCATGAGAATAGATAATTTCATTTTGAGTACCATTTATTATTCCAAAAGAATGCGATGAACCAAAGATTTTTCGAGAATAACCTATCAGCCTGAGCTGTTTCGCAATATAGGTTGAAGCTTTCCTTCCTTTAATATTCAGCTCGGACCATTCCCTCTGGCGGCGCAACGACTTTTCCTGATAAAAGAAGTTTTGATACATCATAGTAAGAATTAAACCCAGTACAAGTATCACACAAATTAATTCGACAAGAGTAAATCCTTTTTTATTCATATATCCTCCTAATCATGCCGGGAAATATATATTGATGTTCTTTCTTCAACATTTAAAAATGAATCTGTCGAGATTACACCTACCTTCAAAAAAATACCGGTTTGCGACAGGGTAACATCGGTATCAGGTAAGAACGAGTCAATTTCCATTCTTACTGTTAAGCCCGTTACATGATCCGTATCAGCAAGAAGTAAATCACCCGCGGAGGAATTGACCCAGATGGAATCAAATCTTGCCCCAGGTATAGCAGATGACCTGAGCTCGCCTTTAAAATCTTCAATGGCTTTTTCCTGTAATAAAACTCTTTTTGCTCTTCTCTCTGATCTAATAGCCGCCTGGGTATTTCTCGAATTAAATACGACTACGCCTACCATAACAATCGAAAATATAATAAGACTTACTATAAGTTCTATAAGAGTTACGCCTTTATTTTTTTTCATTTCCTATTAACCTCCATTACCCCAAGCGGTGAAATATAAAACACCAATGATTTGCCGGTATGGCTATCATCAATTTTGAATTCTCTTATATCATCGTCATCTATGACAAAACCATCCGACTGAACCGTAAAAGTAATGACAGCGCCAGTAAGATCCAACCCTTTATGCAAACCTATTGCATCCCTCACAACACCTGCACCACCCTCCTTAATACATCTTAGCGAATCCTTGTCCGCCTTAACTTCTAACACATAATTAACACCCTCAGTTGTAGCATACCTGTTCACCCTCTGGTAAAAAGCAAAAACTTCATTCCCGGCTTGCTCCAATCTCCCCTTCATAAAAACCCCGCGAAAAGCAGGGACCGCAAGCAATACAAGCAACCCCATTATTAAAATAACTACCAACAACTCAATAACCGTAAAACCCTTATTCTTCATTTCTCCTCCTCTTTATTTACTATACAAATTTCATTCCTCAAATTAAGCTTCTAATTACCAAGAACTTAACATTTTGCAACTATGTAACTATCTACAAAAATATGTAATTTGTTTCATACCTTCAAAAAAATTAAACATCAAAATTTAAAAAGCAAAATGAGGAACATAGTTGGTCTGTGGGTCGGTTGGTCCGTTGGTCTGTTTTTTTAACCCACCAACACACCCACCCACTAACTCATTAACAAATTTTAATATGTAATTTTTTATTTTGATATTTGCTTTTTGATTTTAGCGATTTTGCCGCTCTGTGTATTTTGTGTGTTTCGTAACTGTTTTTGGGGATTTTGGGATTTAATTTAAACAAAAAAAATTTTCCTCGGTAAGCTATCTGGCTCTGTGTTAGCATTAGCTTGTATTCCCTCAAAGATTTTCTTTTTTCTCTTTTCCTCTTTCAGATGCGCATTCAACTCTGTCTCCGCCTTTCTCTTTTGCGAGATAACAGGCATCATCCGCAAATCGAACCAGACTAACAAGATCTTTTCCGTCATCAGGAAAGACCCCTAGTCCAATAGAAATAGTCAACCCCTTCAAAAGCTCATTTTCTCTTACCTTTTTAAGCATATGATTGGCAACCTTTAAAGCTCTATCAATATCCGTTTTTGGTAAAAGGGAAATAAATTCATCTCCACCGTACCTTCCCAACAAATCTCCTTCTTGAAGAGTTTCTTTTATAGTAAGGACAAAAGACATAAGACCCTCATCTCCCCTCTGATGTCCATATCTATCATTATATTCTTTAAAATTATCAAGATCCAAAAAGAGAATGGCAAATTTTTCCTCGTTCACTCTGGCTTCAGCTATTCGCTCCATTAACTTCTCTTCCATCATTCTTCTGTTAATTGCAGCAGTCAGAGAATCTTCCGTAGAAAGTCTCTTCGTTTCCTCAAAAAGTCTGAAACGTTCAATTGCCATTGCAATCTGAGCACCAAGAGCAACCAATAAACTTCTAACAGATTTTGGGAAATCATCTATCCGGAGACTCTCAATATCCAGAACTCCAATAATTTTATCCTGAATTTTTAGAGGTATCGAAAATGCAGATTTATTTTTAAAATCCTTTGGTTTCGGCCCGTGAAAAGGAACCATTGAAACATCTGCAGCATAATAAGGTTGACCAGATTCAACCACTCTACTAATTATACCACCCTCCCCTATCTTTATTTTCGTACCCTTAAATTCACTTATAGCATCAACAGTCCATTCCAATGTAGCATACTGTTCATCCTCGTCTACAATATAAATAGATATGATTTCGTAGCCAAAAGATGTTGTTATTTGCTTAACTATCTGCCCGATAATTTCATTAACATCCAAGCTCGATATCATCGCCCTGCTCAATTCATAGGAAATCCGGAGTTCTCTCATAGTTGTATCAAGTCTCTGGTAAAGCCTGGAATTTGCTAAAGCAAAAGCCAAAACAGGAGATAAGCTCTTCATCAATTCTTTCACTTTTTCTAATTCATCAGAAAAACCCTCAAAATAATACAAATACAAAATACCTTCCACCTCACCACGTAATATAACAGGAACGGCAATAACAGATTTCTTTTCACTATTTTGAACTTCATCATTTGGATTCGATAACTCAGAAGAATCTCTCGTAACCACAATATCCCTTTTCCTTATCACTTCGCCTTCTAAACCTGTGGCCAATCTTGCCATACTTTTGTGAGTCGAAAATTTTCCTTTATTTGTAGAATAATCGTAGGCAATTTTTTCGGGATTTTCTTTAAGTACTAAAAAAGAAGAATAATCGGCACCGGTTATCTCAGGCACCGACCTTAGTATTTCTCTTATCACTCCCTCTCTTCTACTGAAAATAGATATATTTCCAAGCAACTGCCCTACCCATTTAAAAAAATGGACTTCGTTATAAACCTCCATGTTAAAAATATAACTTTTCTATGACAATATGTCAAGCCCAATGTTGTTTTTATGGGCACTTTACGATACCATAATATAAATTAAAAATTAAAATTCAGAAAGCAAAATTCGATACTTAGATTATTCGAATCTTAGTTGTATGGTTGAATAGTTGCATTGAAAAACAAGAAAATAAATACTTTAAATCTGTGTTCATCTGCCTCCAATTAAAGGGTTGGGTAGAGAATTCTTTATTCTGGCTTCTGGATTCTTTACTAAAATTTTACATTTTGATATTTGATTTTTACATTTGAGCGGCTTTGCCGCATGGTATTGACAAATGAATACAAAATTCTATGTTGAAATTATGATTTCGTTCCTAATAAAAACTAGATTAACTAGAGCTTTTAAATCTATGTCATCTATAAGAAAATCAAATTTTCTTGTTTATTCAATTGTTTTCTCTATCTTTTTGACAGGAACCTTTCTTTTCTTTTTTAGAATCTTTGTTTTTTTGGCTCCGATAGAAGTCATCGGTACAATAATAGCCGACAAGCTTATTTCTTATTCCTTCTTCATCTTTACCTTACTTCTTTTTATGAGTAACGGTATTACTGCTCTTTCAACTTTATATAATTCAGGTGAACTTGATTATCTTTACTCCACCCCTCTGCAACCTTTCCACATATTTTCGCTTAAGTTAATTGAAACTATTTTTTACTCTTCATGGGCAACATTAATCGGCGGAATACCAATTGTTTTTTCTTATCTCGTCGCTTTTTCACATTTTCAGATAAAAACAATGTTAATCATTTTTCCTTTATTTGCTTTTATTCTTATCCCTTCAGGATTAGGAGTCTCAATTGTTATTATATTAAAAAAGATAAACCCTCGCTGGACGGTAAAGCAATTAGCCGCAGTACTCGGTTCTCTATGTGTCTTTTTCGTTTTTATCTACATGCAAACTACACCCTACAATTTAAATATACCAGATACTTTAAATCTTGAAGCTATAAACCAGTTTATCCAAAACTTAAAAATTTCGAATCCCTATTTCCCTAATGAATGGTTCTACAACTGCGCTTCCGCACTAACTAAAAATAATTTTTTAATATATACAAAAAATCTTGCGTTACTAATCTCGGGAAGCTTAATCTCGCTATCCATTGCCTTTTTACTTTCAAATGCGTTTTATAGGCTAAGCTGGATGTCGGCAGAAAGCAATTTAAATTCGATCTCGATAAAAAAGAAACTTCTGATGAATAAATTACCAAAAATTGTGAATGTACTACAGAAAGATATAAAAATCTTCCTTAGATCACCGCTCCAGTGGTCTCAACTTATGATAATCGGAGTTCTGCTTGTAATATACACTTTCTCTCTTAGAAGAACTCCTTTATATGTCAGAGATCCCTTCTGGTTATCGGTATTAGCTCTTGTTAATACAGGCTTTATCGGTTATATAACCGCTACTCTTTCTCTACGTTTTGTATATCCGGCTGTCAGCCTTGAAGGAAAAACCTGGTGGAACATAAGAAGTTCTCCTTTATCACCAGAGCTTATACTTCATTCTAAAGGAATATTATTTTTGACAATAAATCTAATTATTGCAGAATTTGTAATAATATTATCAAATATCATTCTTGTTAATTATCGGATAATAGTATTTTTATCAGCGATTTTATGCGCGATTTTCTCATTGGTTTCCGTTTATCTTAGCATTTCTCTGGGGACATTATTCGCAAATTTAAAAGAAACAAATCCTGCTCAAATAGCATCAGGAGCCGGAGGCCTCCTCACAGCAGCCATTAATCTTCTCTACATAGCCATATCGATGGTCCTTTTTGCTACACCTATATCTATCTACATTCGAGGCCGCCTCGAAGGTAACTTGATACCGATTCAAATTCCTCTAATTATTTCATCCTCAGTATTTTTGGGTATTACTTTATTAATAATTTTCATCCCTCTCGGGTTGGCTAAAAAGAAGATAAAAGAAATAGAGTAAAAAAATGCTAACGGCTTACAGCTCACGGCTAACAGCTATAAACCCAACCCTCCAAATTCTTTGATCTCTTTTAGCTGAAAGCCGATAGTCGTCAGCTGGCAGCTTATATCAGAAAACGCTTACTTTTACGTATTTACCGGGATTTTTTCTGAAATCGACAAGCAAGCTATCAAGACTGGCTGCCGCACCTGTTAGATTATCATATAGTTTTTCGTCATAGATAAGCTTTCCCATGGTTCCTTTCTTACTGTTTATTTGTTTTAAAGCTAAATCCAATTCTTTTATAGAAGAATCCATATCGTCAATAAGAA
>CAZALG010000132.1:0-6291 GCA_964485935.1 uncultured bacterium
TTACGGCTTCTATTCCGTCCATGTTGGGCATCTCTACATCCATTGTGATTACGTCAGGCTTAAGGAGAGAGGCTTTCTTAACTCCATCTAAGCCATTTATGGCGTTATCTACTACTTGAATTTCCGGATCCGCCTCCAGGATTTCAGTAATAACTTTTCTCATAAAAGCTGAATCTTCGACAACTAAAACGTCAATCAAATTATTTTGGCTCCTGTTTTATACGAAGATATATAAATGTGTCCATTAGATAACTGGAATTTTACCGATCTCCCGTAGTTTCCGCCGACGTCCTGCGATAAAAGTTTTATTCCAAGGTCTTTTATGACTTCCTTACCTTTTTTGACATTTCTTTTGCCAATTGAGTTTTCTATATCGTCCATAAATTCCTCGAACATTATTGCTCCGCCGACCATTTTTGCTACAAGGTCTTTCTTCTTTGCGTTCAATTCCAATATTTTTTCTAAAAGAAGTTTTATGCCAGTATCGGCATATTTTTCTTTTTTCTTTCCTCCCGGATTCTCGGGTAAAATATAATGTAGCATACCTCCTAATTTTTGGACCTGGTCGTAGATAGTTATAGCCACACAAGATCCGAGCGCACTTGTTATAAGAGTGGTAGAATTATCAGAAACTTTAATGTTGCCCGTATCTACTGTTATTTCATTTGCTTTTTGCATAAATTCTATCTCTTATATTTATAGGGTTAAAGAGGTTTTTGACACTGTTTGGGATGGATTCGACTTTGCCGAGTACCAAAAAGCAGTTTGTTTTTAAAGCTTCAGCAAATGAGCGCAAAATTTCTTCCTGAAACTCTTTGTTTAAATATATTAGTACATTTCTGCAGAAAATTAAATCAAATTTCTCTTTAAAGGTTATATCCTTTAAGTCCAGGTTTTGAAATTCTACGGAGTTTCTAATATTGCGATTTATTCGGTATCCCTCTTTTACTTTTTCGAAGTACTTGAGTTTGTAAAACGAGGGCATCTCTGTTAAAGCGGATTCATCGTAAACGCCATTGCAGGCTTTTTTTATTGATTCTTTATCTATGTCTGTTCCCAGAATCGAGTATTTGATTCCTATTTCTTTACACAGAATTGCGATGGCGTAAGGTTCAGCGCCATTCGCGCAACCTGCACTCCATATCACGGGATTTTTTAAAGGAGGTATGACCTCTGTTCTTAAAGTATCGAAGACGGATTTGTTTCTGAAAAAACTCGTAAGATTGATAGTAAGTGATTCTTTGAGCTTAAATTTTTCTTCTTTGCTGCCTTTTAATAATGCAGCATAATCGCTATAATTATCCAGGCCTACTTTTCTCATTCGGGAACGTATTCTTCTTACTAAAGGTTTAACTTTATAATTTTCAGGACTGAAATCCATGAAATTTTTTATTACTGAAACTACTTTCCCGAAATCTTCGTCTTCAGAATTCTTCATTTCCTTTTGCGAGCTCAATTGTTCTTTTTATTAATTTGTTATCTGGATTCAATTCTAAAGCCTTTTTCCACAACTTGACAGCTTCTTTTGTGTTTCCTCGCTGAAAAAGAATGTTGCCTTTTTTAAAGAATAAATCCCAATCTCTAATGCCCGTCGATATTAGAGTTTCAATTCTAACTTCACAAATGTCGAATAGCTTATTTCTATAGTAATAGTCAATTAATGCTTTTGAAAGTATTGTACACTCGGGATCTGATTTTAATCCTTGTTGGTACATTTCTGTGGCTTTCTTTTCTTCTCCGAACGTTTCGTATATTTTGCCAAGATTAAAGAAATATTCTCCGAACTCAGGAGCTAAAGAGAGCCCTTCTTCTAAGGTTTTTATTGCTTCCTTTGTTCTCCCTTTTCTCGCCAAAATATAAGCGAAATAGAAGTTCGTATATGGGGTCTTCGTTTTAATATTGTTTAAGATTTCTAAAGCTTCTTCATCTTTTTTCATTTTTAAGTATATGATTGCTTTGTTTAAAAGTAACTTTTCGTTGTTTTCTTCTCTCTTTAAAGCTTTTGACAAATAATCAAGCGCAATTTCATTTTTTCCTTTTAATTCATTTATCAGATAGATATTATTCAATGTTGAAGTTCTTTTAACAGTTTTAAGACTCTCTTGAAAGTAGTTTTCTGATTCATCGAGTTCGTTCATCTTAAAGCTGATGATCCCTTTGTAGAATAGAGCTTCGGGATCGTTGGGTTTTAGTTCAAGAATTCTGTTAAATTCCCGAAGAGCTTCGTTTAACATTCCGATTTTTACGAAGGCTATTCCCAGATTCATATGCTCCTCTATTCTTTCTTTGTCTTTTACTAGTGTTTCTCGCTTTAATTCAAGTTCTTTTAAGGCTCCCTTTTTTATTAGTCCTGAAAGCAGTTTTAAAGCCTTAAACTCTTCTATTGGAAGAACGTTTATTAAAGAGGACAAAGTTTTTTCTCCATCGACTTTATTTAGCACCATTTTTTCTTCATCGGTTAAGCTTGATTCGTCGCTCCAATCAGGCGAGACTATGAGTATGGAATCTTTGTCCGGCAAGGAAGATGCAGCCAATTCATCTTTTAGGGCGGCAGATTCAAGTAGCACATCGTCGATTTTGATTGAAACGGGCAGTCCCTCCGGTTGATAAGCTTCTCTTGATTCAAAAACAAAATAACCTTTTGCCCATCCGGATAGTTCTATTATTGCGTCTCTCATTTGTTTCTTTATGTATTCAGTCAAAGTTTTTTTATCGACTAGTTCGAGCTCTAAGATGAGTTCCCCTAAAGGGATATTTTCTCTTTCCTGCTGAAGGTCTAAAACTTCCTGCAATTCTTTTTCTTCAATAATGCCATTTTCTACAAGTAAGGAACCGAGCTTATCTTTTCTGTTCATCCAGTGAATATGGCTAAGACTCCCGGAGACCAAGTAAAGATAAACCAGGTTCTCCTCGTTAGTTATTGCCAGTTCGCCTGTTTTGCTTCCTATGTATAACATCTGTAGAATATCTGTTATTGAAAGATCGGAAAGAGAACCTTTTATTGGCATTCTAAAAATCCCCTATAAGTCGATAGCTTTCGTCTCTTAAGTTCATCGACAATGCTTTTTTTAAATTTTTTATTTTTTCTTTGGAAATACCTTTTTCTTCTTTTGATTTTTTTTCTGCAACCTCGAGTTTCCTGCGGGCTTTTTCCGCCAATATATCTTCTTCTTCTTCCAGTTTGCTAATTGTTTTTGCCAGCCACTCGGCTTTATCCGGGTTAAAAAGAGCATTCTCTAATTCTTTATTCTCTTCTCTAGATAGTATAGAATTTTTTATTAGATTATCCACAGCTAACATACCATATCTCTTTTGTAATTCTATAAGTCTCTGTATATCTGTTGTGTAAGAAACAAATTCACCGGTTAATAAATCAAGGTTTCCGTTTATTACTTTTTTTATCCTGTCTGTATTAAACCCTTTCATTTTCCAGACAAACATCTTGGCGCGGTATTCATCCCTTAGAATCTCTTCTTTCTCTGTCCCCTCTAACTTTTCAGAAAAACCTCTTTTTACATCTTGAATGAATTTTTCGAATTCGCTGGCTTGTTTTTTTGTTTTCACTTTTTTCTTTTCTTTTTCTTCCTGCTTCTTCTTTTCTTCTGCTATTCTATCTTTTTCTTCGGGAACGTATCCAAGTACGCGGACTTTTTTTATGGCTCCGATTGCCTGACTCATTGTTTTTATGTCTAAATTCTGCAGTTTCTTTAAAAATTTTTCGGATAAACCTTTCCCAAGTATTTTTAAAACTTTTCTTTTTGAGTGAGAATCAAATTCTTTTATGGGAACTATAACTCCGCTTTCAATACGGGAGATTATTCTGTTTGGCAGATTTAATCCTCGAGGATGCCGGTCAGCTGTAAGAGTTATCTGTTTGTCGTTTTTGATGAAATAATCAATTATATCTAAAAGATTTTCAGGTACAGGTTTATAGGTCTTTAGCAATTGAATATCTTCGATTATAAGCAAATCGTTTTTTATGAATTGTTCTATGAATTGGGAATCAACTTCTTCTGCCTGAAGAATTTCAGATGTGCCTTTGAATTTTTCTTGCATGTTTTGAACAAGGAAGCTTTTGCCTGAACCTGAAGGCCCATATATGAAAAGAGGATTAACTTCTTTTGATGAAAAAGCTTTTTTTATGGCTTTTATAACTTCTATATTAAACTTTGAGGTAATTATTTTGTCCACTTCAATTTCCTAGCTTACTTTTTATTTGTTTTAGTACTTCCGTGCCTATTGTCTTAAATACTTGAATAATACCTTCGCCTGTAGTTGCTACGGAAGGAAAAGAAGGGTAATTGTCCGGATTTAATTTGTCTTCCAAATCTTCGACAGGCAATATATCATCCAAGTCTCTTTTGTTATATTCAAGAACTATTGGCACATCTTCAAGTTTAATGTTGTTTTCTTCTAAATTTTCGAGCATATTTTCCCAGCTCCAGACGTTGTCTTCCAACCTGCTCTTTTTAGAGTCTGCCACGAAAACGACGCCATCTGCTCCTCTTAAAACCAGTTTTCTGGTTGAATCATAAACTACCTGACCGGGAACAGTATAGATTTGAAGTCTTGTATTGAAGTTTTTAAAAGATCCTAACTCTACTGGCATAAAGTCGAAAAAAAGAGTTCTGTCCTGTTTCGTTGCCATCGAGATAATATCAGACTTTCTTTGTTCTGGTATCCTGGAAAAAAGATACTTCACGTTAGTTGTTTTCCCTGCTCTTCCTGGGCCGTAATAAACAATCTTACATACGATTTCCTTAGACGCATATTTTATTACAGCCATTTTTAATTTTAATATCCCAGCCTCTTGAGAAAATTTGTGTTTGTTTCGCCATCAATAAAATCCGGATGAGTTAAAATCTCTTTATGCAAAGGTATGGTTGTAGGAACGCCTCTTATCACAAACTCGTCGAGGGCTCTAATCATTCTTTTTCTGCTTTGTTCCCTGTTTTCTCCGTATGAAATTAATTTAAGAAGTAATGAATCATAATTTGGGGGAATCTTATATCCCTGATAAATGTGAGAGTCTATGCGTATTCCTGCTCCTCCTGGTAGGTGTAAAGCATGTATTGTTCCTGGCCTGGGTGTAAAACCCGAAGACGGATCTTCGGCATTTATGCGGGCTTCTATAGAATGCCCTTTTATTTTTAATTCGTTCTGGTTAAGGTTTTTTAGAGAAGAACCGTTTGCTATTTTAATCTGCTCGGCTAATATATCGACCCCTGTTGTCATTTCTGTTATCGGGTGTTCGACCTGTATACGCGTGTTCATCTCAATAAAGTAAAAATTTCCACTTTCATCGAGAATAAATTCAATTGTGCCTGCAGATTTATAACCTAACTTTTTAACCCCTTTTTTAGCTGCTTCTCCCATTTCTTTTCTGAGCTTTTCGTCCACGACAGGAGAGGGAGTTTCTTCCATCAATTTTTGATGCCTTCTCTGAATAGAGCATTCTCTTTCTCCAAGGTGGATAACCTTGCCGGTAGAATCAGCGAGAATTTGTATTTCTATATGTCGAGGATTTTCGATGGCTTTTTCGATATATAATCTGTTGTCTCCAAAGGTAGCTTGTGATTCAGATTGAGCCATTACGAAACCGGTTTTGAGCTCAAGATCGTTGTTTGCCAGCCTCATTCCCCTTCCTCCTCCTCCAGCAACAGCTTTTACAAGTACCGGATACCCAATCTGTTTTGCTATCTTAAGAGCCTCTTCTTCGTTTTTGACAGTGCCTTTACTTCCGGGAGTTACCGGTACACCTGCCTCTTTCATAATTTTTTTTGCTTCCGCTTTATCTCCCATTTGTTTGATGAGTTTAGAAGGAGGGCCTATAAATGTAAAATGATTGTCTTCGCATGCTTCAGCAAAAGAGGAGTTTTCTGCTAGAAATCCGTAACCGGGATGAATCGCATCCGAGCCAGTGATTTCTGCGGCTGCGATTATACGGGGTATGTTAAGATAACTTTCGGAAGGAGGTGCTTTACCTATGCATACTGTTTCATCCGCAAATCTAACATGTAGAGAATCCTTGTCTACTTCCGAAAAAACCGCTACAGTCTTTAGCTCTAAATCTTTGGCTGCTCGGATTATCCTGAGAGCTATCTCTCCCCTGTTTGCAATAAGGATTTTTTTCATTCTTTTACCAGCGTTTGGCGGATTGCTCTATTCCTTTTAGCCTCATCTTAAATTCGTCTGGATTGTTGACGTTTTCGAGTGCGGTTTCGAGGTCGACAACTCTTTCTTTATAGAGATTCATTACGCTCTGGTCAAAAGAGTGCATTTTGTATTTTT
>CAZALG010000133.1:0-6224 GCA_964485935.1 uncultured bacterium
TGTCTCAAACCGGCGGAGGAGGCACCAGACTACTGGATGCCCTGAACAAAATATCAACTCTTCCTAAAAAAGAAGGCCTTTCAAGAATTATTGTAGCCGCTACAGACGGGTACATTTCCGTAGAAAAAGAAGCCTTCGATCACATAAGACAAAATCTCGGAGAAAACAATTTTTTCGCATTTGGCATTGGTTCATCCGTTAACCGCTACCTTATTGAAGGAATGGCGCGGGCGGGTAAAGGTGAACCTTTTATAGTTATAAATCAGAACGAGGCTAAAGAGAAAGCCGATAAATTTTTAGATTACATAAAAAACCCACTTCTAACCGATATAAAATCTTCCTTTAAAGGATTCGATGCATACGATATCGAACCAATCAGCATACCTGACCTTTTTGCTGAAAGACCTCTTGTGCTTTTCGGCAAATATATGAACGCTCGCGGAAACATAATTGTAACCGGTAAAACGGCAAACGGCAATTATAAGAAAAAAATAAATGTTAAACCTTCTATGGAAGATAGAGACAATTCTGCTATCAAATATCTATGGGCAAGAGAGAAAATTGCAGAGCTTGACGATTACGCAAAAGTAGGAACAGATGTACAAGACGAAGTCACCAGACTCGGACTTAAATATCATTTAATAACTCAATATACATCTTTTGTCGCCGTAGATAAAATTATCCGCGAAACCGGAGAGGTTGTTACAGTAAAACAACCTCTACCTCTCCCACAGGGTGTTAGCGATTATGCGGTAGGAGGATATCCCTCTGCACCAAAATTTGGACTTGGCGGCACCATGATGAAAGCAGCAGAATATGCTCCATCTGCTAAAATGGAAAAAATAGAGCTGTCAGCAAGTCCTACAGAACAAAAGAGAAAAAAGCCAAACTTCTATATTAACAAAGCAACAGTAGAGCCGAAAACTAACCTTAAAAAACTGGAAGAACTTCTCTCCGAAGAACTTGAGACAGGATTTGAAGTTATCTTAAAAAACTGGAATCTTGAAACTTTAACTCTTTTATTAGAAATAGAAGCTGGCAAAATCAAAAAGTTCGAAATCAAAAATTACAAAACATCTAAAGGAAAAGCATGCGAAGAATGCATTGAAAAGTCAGTGGAAAGAGAATTAAACAATCTCAAACTGCCGGCTGATATAAAAGGCACTGTGGAATTAATCGTAAATTATATTTAGAAACTTGTAGATTAACAACACTCTCGCTCTTTGGCTCTGATAAGTCTCCTTATCAGAGCCTTCTTTTTTTAAATACAGCCACAAAGACACACAACATTTCTTAGTATCTAATTTTAAATTGCAAGTTGGAAATTGCAAATTGTAAATTTTAAAAACAGAATTAAGACTCAGATTTAAAAGGATTGTTTGTTTTTTTACTCGAACCCTTGAATCCTCGATCCCTCAACACCTAAACTTTCATTAATAACAAAGAGCACAAAGATTTTAGTTTTTAAGCTAAAAGCCAACGGCGAAAAGCTAAGAGCTGAGTTTTTATCTCCTTGACTATCTGTACTTTGTTAATATAATCAGGTAAATGGGTCAAATAATATGAAAATATGTGATGTTTACAGAAATAAAAAAATTATTTTTTCCTGTGAAGTCTTTCCTCCCAAACCTGGGGCAAAGAAAGACGATATACTGGAAACCATAAAAGATTTAAAATCAACATCTCCCGACTTCATAAGCGTCACTTATGGAGCCGGAGGAAAAACAAAAGAAGGAACCGTCGAGATAGCAAGTAAAATAAAAAACACCTACAAAATGGAACCACTTATGCATCTGACCTGCATCGACAGCAGAAAAAAAGATATTGATACAATATTAAATAAAATAAGTGAAAAGGGAATTGAAAATATACTGAGTCTCCGCGGAGATATCCCAACCGATAGAAATTTTAAATCTACTGCTTCCGATTTTTCATACGCATGTGATTTGACCTCTTACGTCGACTCCCACACCAATAAATTCTGTTTGGGAGTAGCAGGATATCCCGAAAGCCATCCTGAGGCATATTCTTTAGAAAAAGATATAAAAAATTTAGCCAAGAAAATCCGGGCCGGCGCTTCATTCATAATATCCCAGATGTTCTTTAAAAATGATTTTTTTTACGTATATTTAGATAAAATACGTGAAATGGGAATCAAGGTCCCTGTTTCTGCCGGAATTATGCCTGTTTTTAAAGCAAAACTTTTATCTAAAATGATAAAATTGAGTCATGCTACCGTTCCTTCCGAGTTAATCTCACTGGTAGAGAAATATCGTGACAATGATAGAGAGATGGAAAAAGCCGGAATAGAATTTGCCGTGAAACAAATAGAAGATCTGATAAAACACGGAGTGGACGGGATACATCTCTTTACTATGAATAGAGCTTCTCTTGCCAAAAAAATTTCTTCTTACTCGAACTTGAGGTGATTTTCATATGTTACATACATTTATTATTGCCTCTTTTGCTCCTTTTTTCTTACTGGCACATCCTCATGTTTTTATCGACAACAGAATCTCAGTAATCTTTAACGATAAAGGGCTAAAAGGGTTCAGACACGAATGGGTCTTTGATGAAATGTTTAGTAGCACCATAATACAAGAATTTGACCTTGATGATAATGGTAAGTTTAACGAAAAGGAAATCAAAGAAGTAATAAAAGGAGCTTTTTCTAATCTCAAAGAACATAATTATTTTACCGATATAACCATAAATGGGAATCAATTCAACATAAAAGAATTCGAAGATTTTCATGCCGAGATTGATAGTGGGTCAATGATTTACTATTTCTTTCTTCCATGCGAAGTTCCTGCAACCACACGCAATCAAGAAGTAAAAATAGCTGTGTATGACCCAACTTACTTTGTTCAGTTATTATGGGCATCTGAAGATCCCTATGCTTTCAAAAATACTTCAGAAGTAGAGCTAAGCCATGAAGTTATCGAAGATGAAGAAAACTCCTACTATTACGGACAAATAATACCGGAAGCTTTAAAAATAAAATTCCGGAAGAAGCCATGAGAAAATTTATTGTTCTGTTGAGTTTTCTCTTTGTTATTAATTCGCCTCTAGCACAGGATAATCCTTTTTTGTCAAAAGGGAAATCGTCTTCCGAAAGAAAAGAAGTAGGGGTAAATCTTAGTTGTCCGCGTTTTACTCAGAAAATCATTGGCAAAATAGCTCTCATTCAACGCTCTTTAAATAAACGTCTAACCGAATTAACCAAGAAATTGAAAGAAAGAAAATCAACTAAACTATTTTTTTATATACTATTTGTTACATTCGCTTATGGAGTAGTTCACGCACTTGGACCTGGACACGGCAAGACTTTAACCTTTTCATATTTCCTATCAGAAGAAGCAAATATCAAAAAAGGAATCACCGTAGGATGCATAATAGGGTTCTTGCATGCCACCTCAGCGCTAACTCTGGTATTGATCTTATATTTTACTGTCAAAAAAGCTTACCTGCATAATATTGAGAATACGAGCGCAGCAATTAAAATAATAAGCTATAGCTTAATAACTTGTATAGGTCTGTTTTTGCTAATAAAAAATGTATATGAGATTAAGAAAAGAAAAAACATTGAAGAGAAAGAACTTCAATCCCTCAGGGATACAAAGAGTGTGGTTCCCTTTTCTGTTGCCGTAGGATTAATTCCCTGTCCGGGAGCTACAATAATACTTCTTTTTTCTTTATCTTTGGGAATATTAAAAATTGGAATAATTTCTACTATTTTCATGGCTCTGGGCATGGCAACAACTATTTCTTCCGTCGGTATTTTCACTATTTTCGCAAAAGATAATATTAAAAAGATATTATCAAAAAAAGGCAAGCTGCATTCGCTTTTTCAAAAAACAACCTCTGCTTTGGGTGCTTTCTTTATTTTTACTCTTGGAGTAATATTACTTTTGAGCGTCTATGTAAAATAGAAATACAGAAGGAAAAATAAGAATTCGAATAAAATATGAATTATTCAGAGAAGATAAAAGAATTAAAAGATAAAAAGGATGCCATAATACTGGTACACAACTATCAGCGAGGCGAAGTCCAGGAAATAGCTGACTATCTTGGCGACTCACTGGATCTGTCAAGAAAAGCAAATAGCACTGCTGCTGAAATAATTGTTTTCTGTGGCGTTAGATTTATGGCGGAAACCGCAAAAATTCTCTCTCCGGAGAAAAAAGTTTTAATGCCAAGAGAGGAAGCAAGTTGCCCTATGGCAAATATGGTTACTCCGGATGATGTATTAGAAATGCGCAATAAACACCCTAACGCAAAGGTTGTTTCCTACGTAAATACCAACGCTGACGTAAAAGCGGTTACTGATGTCTGCTGTACCTCGGCTAATGCGGTCAAAGTCGTAAAAAATATTGATGCAGATGAAATCATCTTTGTTCCGGATAAAAATCTTGGTTCATATGTTAAGCGCTTCACAGATAAAAAAATTATACTCTGGGATGGTTTTTGCTATGTTCATGACCAAATATCAAAAGAAGAAATCCTCGCGGCAAAGGAAAAATTTTCGGAAGCACTACTCTTAGTTCATCCCGAGTGCAGACCGGCAGTAATCGACCTCGCGGATGAAGTCCTATCAACTTCCGGAATGATTAAATTTGCAAAAGAGTCCAGTGCAAAAAGTTTTTTAATAGGCACCGAAGAAGGAATTATATACAGACTAAAAAAAGAAAACCCCAACAAGGATTTTTATTCTGCGGGTACGCCTAAAATCTGTTCAAACATGAAACTCAATCATTTGGAAGATGTATACGCTACTTTAAACGAAGAAAAATATGAAATAAACTTACCAGAAAACATTATAAACGCATCAAAGAAATCGTTAGAAGCAATGCTTAAGTATGTCTAAGGAAAAAGTTCTTGTTGCAATGAGCGGAGGCGTAGATTCCTCAGTCGCTTGCGCTCTTCTTAAGAAAAAAGGGTACGATATATCCGGCGTTATAATGAAAATCTGGGACGGGGAAGAATGCACAAATTCGGTCGTGGGTTCTCATGCCTGTTACGGACCAGGAGAACTACAGAATATCGAAGACGCTAAAAAAGTGGCAGATCACCTGGGATTTCAATTAACCCAACTTGACCTGCACAGTGAATTCCGTGACATTGTTCTTGATTACGTTATTGATGAATATCTTTCCGGAAAAACACCTAATCCATGCGTTTTATGCAACAAAATGATAAAACTCACCGTACTTCTGGATAAGGCCGCTGCTGCAGGACTCTCGTTTGATTATGTGGCTACGGGCCATTATGTAAGAAACAAATTTGATGAAGAAAAAAACCGATATCTTCTACTAAAGGCAAAATACAAAGAAAAAGACCAATCCTATTTTCTCTATTCTCTATCCCAACAGCAGATAGCAAAATGCATTTTCCCTCTCGGCGATTATTCTAAGGAAGAAGTAAGAAAATTGGCAACAGAGATGGACTTACCAGTTAAAGAAAAAAAAGAAAGCCAGGACTTTTTTTCGGGAGATATGTCGATTTTATTCGGAGAAAAAGGAAAACCAGGCAAAATTCTAGACAAAGAAGGAAACATTTTGGGCAAACATAAAGGTATTCAGTACTACACCATAGGCCAGAGAAGAGGTCTCGGAATAGCAAAAGGTTTGCCTCTCTATGTTACCCGTATCGACAAAGTTAACAATTCAATTGTTTTGGGTGAGAAAAAAGATCTTTTTAACGATACCCTGTTAGCAGATAAACTCAATTGGGTCTCTACTCCGAATCTCGAGTGCGAAATGGAAGTAAAAGCGAGGATACGATACCGTCATAGGGAGGCAGATGCGCTTATTTCACCTTATAAAAATAACACTATTCTTGTCAAATTCAAAAAACCTCAAAGTGCGATAACACCCGGACAGGCAGTAGTTTTTTACCAGAACGATGTACTTGTTGGTGGAGGAACGATAAAGAAATAACAGAAAATTCAGAGAGGCAAAGCCTTCAAAATGCAAAAATCAAATATCAAAATGGAAAATGACAAATCAAAGTTCAAAAATAAATTAAAAAAAGAAACAACAAATTACACGAATAGCACAAATACCTTTCAGTTTTGCCGCCGGAGGTAAAAGACAATTTTGCATTTTAATATGTCATTTTGCTTTTTAATTTTTAATATTTTATTTACGTGTATTGGTAAAATCAAATGAGATTTTCTAGCAAAAAAAACAAAAAATCGGTTGATAATACTATAAAGGCCGTAG
>CAZALG010000134.1:0-6221 GCA_964485935.1 uncultured bacterium
TCATTCCTTATCTTCGCAAGTTCCGGATCCGAATACTTGTAAAGAGATTTCTTCTGAAGAATAACATCTCCCTCATCAGGATGCAGCAGGCCACCTAAAATGTGAAGAAGGGTACTCTTTCCTGAACCTGAGGGACCGCTTATTGTAATAAAATCGCCCTTCTCGACTTCTAAATTAATACCCTGCAGAACGTTTATTTCCTCTTTACCGGACAAAAAACTTTTTTTAACATCCCTGAGAGCTGTTATAACATTACTCATTTCTTATAGCCTCAACAGGATCAAGTCCGGCGGCTTTCTTTGCCGGATACAAAGCTGCCAGGAGAGATAAAGCTATAGCCGAAAATACAACTAAAACAAAATCGAGCAACTGCATCTCCACTGGTAGTTTGGTAAGAAAATAAACATCCGAAGGCAAATCAATAAATTTATACTTACCGAGAAGGAAACATAAGATCCAGGCAATAAAAACCCCAAAAAAGGCTCCACCTCCGCCTACAATCAGACCGTCTATCAGGAATATTCTGGTAATCGAAGAAGCAGAAGCACCCAAAGCTTTAAGAATTCCTATTTCCCGCATCTTTGCCAGCACAATGAGAACCAGAGAAGAAACAATATTAAAAGCGGCAACAATTATTATTAAAGTAAGTATTATAAACATTACCTTTTTTTCAATTTCCAGAGCTCTGAGAAGGATTCTGTTTCTTTCCATCCAATTCATAACACGATACGGATAACCAAGTTTAGCCACAATATCAATGGCAAGATCAGGAGCATCATAGGGATCATTCACTGTAAAATCTATACCGGTAACTCCGTCTATTCCAAAAAGACTTTTTGAATTATCAATAGATATTATAGCAAGAGTTGCGTTGTATTCGTACATTCCCATATCGAAAACCCCGGAAAGAATAAAATCCTCCGCAGGCAGAAGAAAACCAAATGGAGTAGGAGCAGAAGAAAAAGGAGATGAAATAGTTATCGTATCTCCTACATGTGCCCACAGTCTACTAGCCAGATAATTTCCGAGAACGACTCTTTTCCCCGAAAGATCAAACTCGCCTTTTTCAATATTCCGAGGAATATCCGAAACAAGAGAAAAGGAATTAGGGTCAACTCCTCTTATTATAGCTCCGTCAGTTCTCTCCTCATGTTTCAAAAGTGCTTTTTCAAAAATATAAGGTGTAGCGTCCCGAATCTGAGGCACGCTCTCTTTCAAAGTGTCCACTATCCCCTCCCAATTTTTTATAACTTTTTGATCTATTGTCAAAACCGTAAGAGGGGCGCTGGCTCCCAGAACTTTGTTTTTAAGGTCAGTCTGCATACCATTCATTACAGACATAACCACTAAAAGCGTAGCAACTCCTAAAGCGATGCCTCCGGCTGCAAAAAGTGTTATTAGAGACCTGAAACCTTCTCCTTTCTTAATTCGGATATACCTTTTGGCAAGAAAATATTCGATTTTAAACAGTTTTTTCATATAATCAGTATATCCTTTTTACCTTATTGAGCAAGGGGGGATAGGTGCTATTTATTGTTGAAATCCAAATAAAAACAATAAAAATAAGCTATCAATATCTCTATTTTTAATTGAAATTTAAATATTAAAATTTAAAAAGCAAAATAACAAATAAAAATACAAAATTATACCATACCCTTTAAAGTTTTACGTTTTTTTAATTCATTTTCGAACTTTGATTTGTATATTTCCATTTTGATATTTGATTTTTAATTTTCGACGGCTCTGGCTTCTCTGTATACTCCTTTCTCTCTGTGTATATCCATAATAATCCTTTTCCAACTCACTTTTCCAGGCTATCCAGAAAATCCTTAATTCCAGCCATATATACACCTTTGGAATCCAGGATACAAGAATTATGAAATCCCTTAATCTTAAGAAACTTCTTAGGGTCGCTTGCCGTCTCAAATAACTTTTCTCCATGATGAAAAGGTATCAAATCATCATTTTCACTGTGTATAATCAATTTCGGAATTGTTATATCTTTTATTCTTTTTATGGATTCAAGCCTGTTTGATATTATAAACCTTGGCAATTTAAAACCCAAAAGATCATAACTTAAGTCTTCTGAAGAAGAAAAAGAACTATCCACTATTAATCCTCTGAAATCCTTAATTAAACTCGCAAGAGATATTGCAACAGCACCTCCCAGAGACCTTCCGAATAGAATAATATCTCCATTCCTATAACCCCTACCTTTAAGGTAATCGTAAGCTCCCAGGGCATCATTGTACAAACCTTCCTCAGAGGGGACACCATTACTTCTGCCAAAACCTCTATAATCAAAGATAAAAACATCATATCCAAGCGAATATAACTCCTGAATCATATCCAATCTTTGCGAAATATTACCAAAATTGCCGTGACAGAAAAGAATAACTTTCCCGGAAGTACCTTTAATAAACCAGCCGTTGAGTAAAACTTTATCGCGAGAGGAAAAATTTACATCTTCAAATTCTATATTATAATTGTCAGGGAAAGCGACCAAATTATCTCTCGGACGGTAAACTTTAAAATGTTCATAAAATTTAAAAGCTAAATAGAATAAAAGAACAAAAAAAAAGAAAAGAAAAAATAACATTAAAAGAGTATTAGAAACTCCTTACTTCTCGTCTTTGCTCTCACTTTTACCAATACTCTCTTTTTTATCTTTTTTTTCCGCATCACCACTACCCTGCTTCTTATAATCCGTATGATAAAAACCCTTGCCTTTAAATATAATACCCGCGCCTGTCCCAATCAATCTCTGTAATTTACCGCCACAACGAGGACATACCTTTAAGGGTTCTTCTGTCATATTTTGAAATTTTTCAAATTCATATTTACATTTCAGACATTCATAATCATAAGTGGGCATTTAGCCTCCAATTTGATAAAAATATACCCTTTAAAAACTTATTGTCAAGCCTAACCCAAAGCTAAAACCACGAGATTACACAGATTAACACAAGACTAAGGCTAATTACCTGCCCATTCCTCTATTAACGGATGCGGGTAAGTGTAAGGGGTATAGTTTGGTTTTTCTACATTGTTATAATAATCTCTGTTTTCCTGAATATGAATACCGCAATCATTATGCACATAGACATTAATATTGCTTCCTTCATGAATATTATTCCACTGATAAAAAGGATCCAATTCCTGCGGCGGGTAGGGGTTTTCATCCGTCCATAACCACTCATCAGTAGACCTACCTATCTGGTCGCGGGCTGGATATCCTGTCGAATCTTCATTGCCATCCCAGGGGGATGTGCCATCAGCCAAACCACCTTCACCTAAAGCCTCAAAAGTCCTTCGGTTATCGACAACGATACTCGGTCCCGAGGACCAGTCTCCGGTTATAGTATTATTAAAAACGACACCTGTTCCCCCACGCAAGAAAAAGGGTGCCCACATATCTCTTTCCATCTGGTTAATGATGTTACCATAAATTTCCCAGCTTCTGGTAGCTCTGTGTGTTCCTTGAAGAGAATGTGCTTCGATATAGGCATCATTGATAATATTATACCGAAACACGTATCTGCCGCCGTAATTAGCGTCTATCGCGTTGCTAAATTGAGTATAATTGAATATACAATCTTCAATAAAAACGGCATTATTAGTTCCAAGTCCCAGAGGTTCAGCCCAGATACTATTCGCCATAAGACTTGCATCACCTACAACCAATGCCCTGGTATTATTGAATTCACAATGATCGACCAATCCGACCGGGCATCCCCCATCAGACGGATATCCGCGAGCGCTGACGCCTTCTATAATGTGTTCAATAATATTATCAAACCTGCAGTGATCAACCCTCCAGCCTTCTCCTCTGACAGTAATACCATTTCCGTTATCGTTAGCAAGCCGGAATCCCATATTGGTAATACGTGATCCGGAACTGCCCATATTGATTAAGCTGCCGGGCGCTGATGTATCAGATGAAATAACGGTTATACCCTGTCCGCTGCCCAATAATGTTATCTTTTTATCGTCAGGGACTTCCAGTCTAGAAGTCCAGGTGCTGCTACCCTCCGGAATTCTTACAACATCCCCGCTTTCAGCCGAATCAACCGCTGCCTGCACATCTTCAAAAGATGTACTTCTGGCTAAAATATCGTAATCCGGACCAGAAAACAATTTACATGATTGAAATACAAGCATAGATATACTAAGAACAAATAAAATAGTAAATTTTCTTTTAAACATAAAAATTAACTCCTTAAAGATTTTTGATTAAGTAGTTCATCTTTTAGCATCGACAGGTTAGACCCTGAAATTTAAATTCGTTTTTCTATCCTATTTTTCGGATAAGTCAGTCGACTTAATTTTAACTATTTACTCTTTTTTATTTATTCCCCTTTTTCTTTCCAGAGTTTAACGGTATTATCCGCACTTGTCGTAGCTATAACTTTGCCATCGGGGCCAAAAACGACCGAAGTTAAACCCTGTTTGGCGGCAATAGAAGATTCGGTTTTCGCTCCGGTAGCAACATCCCATAATATGAATTCATCAGCTGTACCGGTCAACAAACATTTCCCATCAGGGCTAAAAGACACATGCGATACCCAGTATTTATGTCCATCAAATGTTTTTGCAGGTTCCCATGAGGAAATTTTCCATAGCGAAGCTTTTGGTCCGCGTTCACCTGTAACAAGATACTTTCCATCAGGGCTGAAAGATAAATCCTCAAGCCCTTTATTAAAACCTTCTAATGTTTTAATTAGCTTGCCGCTGGCAACTTCCCAAATAACAACTTCCGCAGGCTTAAAAAAACTACGGGGATCTTCACTTACAATCGCGGCGACGAACATTCCTTTTGGACAAAATTCAAACAACCCTACTTTTTTGCCTGCAGATATTGCCTTTATCAATTCACCGGTTTTCCCATTCCATAATTTAAGAATACCATCATCACTTGAAGAAGCAAACATAGAACCATCAGGATTCCATCTTATGCATCTAATCAACTTTTCATGAGCATTATCGATATTCTTTTTTAACTCACCCGAAGGAAAAGAATAAAGATTTAACTGATAAGCACCACCAAAAGGCTTAAACTTGCCTACAAGATAACTGCCATCAGGGCTTAAAGCAAAAGGCTCTTCTACTTTTTCAATTATTTTATAGGATTTACCGGAAGGTACTTCCCAAATTTTTATTTTTTCATAATCCGAGGTCAACAGAAGTTTGCTATCCGGACTATAAGCAACCTGAGAAGGCCATTCGTTAAAACCATTTATCATTGCGAGAGATTTACCTGTCGGAACATCCCAGATATTAACATGAAAATCTTTGTTGCTTAAAGAGAGGTATTTTCCATCCGGACTGAATACAGCTTCAATAACTCCCTGCTTATGTCCTGTGAGGGTAGCGTATTCTTCGAAACCTTTACTATAATCAATCGCTTTAATTTCATATGGGAGTAAAGAAACAACAAAAAATACCAAAAATAAGATTCTCGTTGATTTATTAAATGCCTTAAAAAACATATATTACACCTCCTTTTTTCTAAGTTTAAAGTTTACAGCTAATATAAAAAGGTATTGAGACTTTGCAAGGGAATAATTGCTTCTTTTTGGTATAGAGGGGGCACGTCTTACTTTTTAAATCTCATAGATCCTTCGGATCAATCAATTGGTTGATTAGGTAATTGGTAAAAGAGATTCTTTGAATCCAGGTTGAGAGGTTAGGTTTTGAGTAGTTTAGCAGGAAAAAACAAACCAACTAACCAACCGTTTAAAATCTCTGTGGTTAAGTGAATTGGGGTTTCAGTGTTATTAATATTTATTCCTTATAATAATTCTCCCTCCAGTGGCTTACAAATGCTGCGAGAGGAACTTTTTGTTCTTCTATATAATTTTTAAGCGATTCCACTAACTTTTCCATCTTTTTCTTGTACCTCAAATACTCGTAACTTTCCGGAAATTTATCTTTTAAAATCTTTTTTAAATTTTCTCCTCCGTGACGGGTATTCAAAACTTCAACTATATAATAATCCACTATTCCTTTAGTTTCACGCAGTGTTTTTCTCACTTCTGTAAGTTCAGGAATAACGGGACTTATAAAGCAAAAGGTTTTTATTCCTTCCCCATTTAATTTTTTAAGCGCTTCAATTCGTCTCTCATTGGATGAAGCATGTGGCTCGAGAATCTTCCTTGTTTTTCCAGGAAAGCAATTTACAGTTAAGCCAACGTTTAAGTTTTTAAATTCTTTTAGGATAT
>CAZALG010000135.1:0-6172 GCA_964485935.1 uncultured bacterium
GTTTATAACTTCATCTGGCACTTCTAATTTATTCAAAAATCTTTACCTCACTTTGTGATTATAATAACAAGACTTCTTTTTGTCAATATTTAAAGTGCCACGAAGACACAGCGCGGCAAAGCCGCTGAAATGTAAAAGTTAAATAGCAAAGATTAAAAATACAAATCAAAGTTCAAAGATGAATTAGAAAAAAAGCAACGAATACCACTGATAGTATAAATAATTTTTTAGTTTTAAGGTTGGGGGAAGTTATGATTTTAAATTTTTATTTGTCATTTTGCTTTTTAATTTTTAATATTTTATTTATAGTCAATTAGGATTACGAGAATATCACAATTTGAGTTTTCTCTGTTTTTTGCTCGAAGCTATAGATAGGTACGAAGATACAAGTTTTTCCCTTGAATATCTTTAAATTTATATTATTTTATTAACCGGAGGAAATATGTATGGAATAGAATACAAAGGAATTATAATCAAAGTTGTAAAAGGAGATATTACAAAACAGGATACTGATGCTGTTGTCAATGCCGCAAACAAGAGACTCTCACCCGGTGGGGGAGTGGCTGGTGCTATCCACGCGGCAGCGGGTCCAGGACTCTGGGAAGAATGCAAGAAAATAGGAATTTGCGAAACCGGAAAAGCTGTCATTACCAGGGGATATAAGTTGCCTGCAAAGTGGGTTATTCATACAGTAGGACCAGTTTGGGCTAATCGCGAGAAAGATCCCGAAATGCTGTCTTCCTCTTATAAGAGTTCACTTGCTGTAGCGGATAATCACAATCTCCGATCTATTTCTTTTCCTGCTATTTCGACGGGAGCTTTTGGGTATCCACTAGAAAAAGGGGCTGAAATTGCCCTTAGATCTATTTGCGAAGCAGCAGAAAAAATATCCTCGGTTAAGTTAGTACAATTTGTTCTTTATGACGATAGAGCATATAACGTGTTCGAAAACAAATTAAAAAGTATAGAGAAGACAAATTAAGATACAGCAAGAGGTTGACATTTCTGGGGGCTTAAATATAATAAATCGTAAGTTTTTATAGTAGTTACGGCGGCGTAGCTCAGCTGGTCAGAGCAGTGGAATCATAATCCACGTGTCCGGGGTTCGAGTCCCTGCGCCGCTAATTTCTTTTTAAGGTGTGTATGAATTATAAAGAGTTTTATGACCTTGTGGGTAAATGCTATCCGGAAGATGAAATCGTTTACCAGAGACCTAATCATAGAATTAGAGAAAAAATCATTAAAGAGTATCTAAAAAAAGCAAAAGGGCGTGTTATCGATATAGGTTGCGGTTCCGGCAGATATTTGAGCAGTGGAATAATAGGTGCGGATATTTCAATAGAAAAGTTAAAAAAAGCGAAAAGCAAATTATTAGTAAATTTAGATGCTGAAGAGGAGTTATGTTTTCCCTCGAATACTTTTGATTTTATTTTATTTTCGGAGACTCTTGAACATTTGAGAAATCCCACAAAAGCATTGGAGAATATATTTAATATATTAAAACCGCATGGTAAGATTCTTTTATCTACCCCCCATAAATTAAGTAAATCTATTGAATATGAAGCAATCGAGCCACTTGTTGAATACGGAATAAATGAGGGAACCCACGGGAATAAATATATTCATAGAAATTTTACTAAAGAAGAAATAAAAACATTATTGGATAATGCCGGTTTTAAAACTTTAGAATTATACTCGCTTGAAAATGAATTAAGAGGATGGGGGAAGCTAATATTACCATTACGCAGGTTTTCAAGATTTTATAAAATAGTAGAAATTCCATACCTTAATTTCATATATGAATTCCTAAATCAAACGGGACTTGTAAAATTGCAGAAGAAATTTTTTAGGGAAGGCATGCGTTTACTTGCGCTTGCTGAAAAACCTTGACAAATAAAAATATTAAATTACTTTTTCCGTATGAATAGAATACTTAAAAAATCTCTTAAATCTTTTATTTCAAATCTATGCTATTTAAAAACTTAAAGGGGGTGTAAAATGTTGGTTTTCTTATTTGTAATTTGTCTTGTTATAGGAATAGTAATGTTAGGCTCTCCAGAAATTAAAAGGAATCCTCAGGGGAAATTAATTCCGTTTGGCGTTATATTTTTATCTTTTATCTTTCTCGTTGCTTCTATGGTTCGTCTTGTTCCTCCAGGGAATGTTGGAGTTGTGATTGTTTTTGGTAAAGTTCAAGAACAGACACTAAAGAACGGTCTTCATCTTGTAAATCCTTTTGCGACTGTTGAAAAAATGAGTATCAGAATAGAAGAATATACAATGAGCGGTATGTTAAGGGAAGGTCAGATAAAGGGGGATGATGCTATACAGGCTCTAACTTCTGAAGGTCTTATGGTGCGTTTAGATGTGACGGTATGGTACTACTTAATTCCGGATGGTGCAGCTGAAGTATATAGTACACTGGGTCTAAATTACGTAAATAAAATCGTACGCCCAGCAGCGAGAACGTCTATACGTAATGTTATTTCTAATTATAAAGTAGAAGATATTTACACTCAAAGTAGAGAAGCTGTTTCATTGCAAATTGGTAAAAATCTAAGAGAAGCAGTAAAAGGCAGAAATTTAGGAATAGAAAGAGTTTTGCTTAGAGATGTGAAATTACCTGCTAAAGTACAAAACGAAATCGATGCCAAAATGGCGGCAAAACAAGAAGCGGAAAAAATGGAGTTTGTTCTGGATAAAGAAAAAAGAGAAGCGGAAAGAAAAGCTGTAGAGGCCCAAGGTGTTTCAGATTACAATAAAATTATTGCAAGGTCTCTTTCAGGTAATTATCTACAATGGTATTACATTAAAACACTTCAACAACTCGTAAATTCACCCAACAACACTGTAATTGTAACTCCTTTCGACCAGAAATTGACACCTCTTTTAAATATACCTTCAGGAGGAAAATAATAAAATCCGAATTAGAAAAAATACTTGCACGGGTCGAAACGGTAATACCTGAAGAAGAGCTAAAAAAGAAGTTAAAGAAAAAAAGACCTCTAAGAGTAAAACTTGGTATAGATCCAACTGCACCTGATATTCATCTTGGTTTTGCGGTCGTTCTTAGAAAACTCCGGGATTTTCAGGAACTTGGGCATAAGGCTGTTCTCGTTGTCGGAGATTTTACAGCACAAATAGGAGATCCCTCGGGACGTTCAAAGACAAGACCACCTTTAACAGAAGAAGACGTTAAACGAAACATGAAAGATTATGAAAAACAGATATTCAAGATTCTGGATAAGAAAAACACAGAAATAAAACGAAATTCAAAATGGCTTTCAAAGTTAACCCCAACCGAAATTGTAAAACTCACTTCCAGAATTACTATGGCAAAGATGATGGAAAGAGACGATTTTGCGAAGAGATTCGAGTGCGAGCTGCCGATAGCCCTTCATGTATTTCTTTATCCGGTTTTCCAAGCATACGATTCCGTAGCGGTTAAGGCGGATATAGAGCTCGGAGGTACGGACCAACACTGGAATCATCTACTCGGCAGGGATATGCAGAGGAGTTTTGATATGGAACCTCAGGTTGTTATATTAATGCCGATACTTGAAGGTTTAGACGGTGTTAGAAAGATGAGTAAATCATACGGAAATTATGTGGGGGTAACCGAACCTCCTAAGGAACAGTTTGGCAAACTGATGTCAATACCGGATGATTTGATATTGAGATATTATAAATTATGTCTCGATTATGACGAAAGCGCTTTAAAAGAACTAAAAAAGGAAATGAAAGCAGGAAAAAATCCCAGGGATGTAAAAATGGAACTTGCTGAAAAAGTGGCTTCTATTTACCATAATAAAAAAACAGCAAAAGAAGCAAAAAATGAATTTATAAAAGTTTTTTCGAAAAATAAAACCCCCGAAAATATTGAAGAAATGAAAGTCAACAGAGGTGAGAAAATCTGGATAGTCGAATTACTCGAGAAAGCCGGATTTGTCGAATCCCGTGGAGAAGCCAGGAGACTTATAAAAAACGGAGCACTGAAAATAGACGGCAAGAAGGTTACCGATTTTACACTGAATATGTCATTTGATAAAGACACCGTGGTAAGAGTGGGGAAACTAAGATTCGTTAAAATCAAACCAGAATAAATTTTTGTAATTGAGGGTAATGAAGTAATGGCCAAAAAAAAGATAGCAATTATAGTACCAGCCTTTAACGAAAAAGAAAATCTGAATCCTTTAATGCAGGAAATCAACTCAGTTATAAAAAAAGATAATAAAACCTATGAAGTAATTATAGTTGATGACGGCAGTGAGGACGGAACCTTTGAAGAAGGTAAAAAGTTAAAAGAAAAATACAAATATTTGAAAGTTTATAGTCATCGCGCCAATCTCGGCAAAACGGAAGCAATACTAACAGGATTTAGGCATTCGACAGCACAAATACATGTAATAATGGACGCAGATCTCCAATTCGATGCAAATGATATCCCCAGACTACTTGAAGAAATAGAAAAAGGTTACGATATAGTTACAGGATGGAAACAGGGAGATTATCAGAAAAAATTTGTATCCGGAATTTACAATTTTCTTTCAAGATGTTTATTCCGTTTACCAATACATGATCAGAACTCAATTAAGGCTTTACGCAGCAAGGTATTAGAGGAGATTAGCTTAAGGAAAGATTGGCACAGGTATATAGTAGCTCTTGCTGTTGATAAGGGTTTTAAGGTTTCTGAGATTAAAGTAGCTTTGAGAGAGCGAAAATTTGGAGAGTCCAAATATTCAGGTAGGGGAAGAGTCGTGATAGGTGTGATGGATCTTTTGGCGGTAAAAATGCAGATTTCGCTTTTAAGGAAACCGTTTTTGTTTTTTGGTACTTCGGGAGGTATTCTTATTTTATTAGGTGTAATTGTGGGTATTTATGGAACTATTCAGCGTTTTGTTTATCATCATGGCTATAGACCTATTTTGTATCTTGTTATACTTTTGATTGTTTCGGGCTTGGTACTTTTTACTGTAGGGTTTATAACAGAATCGGTTACCGCTTTAGCTGAAAACGTAAAAAGATTGGAAAGAGAAATCTCTGATCATGAATTTGAAAAAGACTTTAAAGAAAACCAGGGATAATCTTAGTAAAAAATTACGGAATCTTTTTGGTAAAAGAGATCCGGGGGCTCTACTGGATATCGAAAATTTATTAATAGAGTCTGATTTTGGTGTAGATACAGCTGTTTCTTTAATTAAAGTTCTTGAGAAAGCAAATCCCGATAATTACCTTCCTACTCTAAAAGAAGAACTTATTAACATACTTATGAGACCAATTAAGGAAGAGAATTCTTACATGAAACCTATTGTTGAGCTTTATGTTGGTGTAAACGGAGTAGGGAAGACCACCACACTGGGTAAAAGAGGATGGGCTCTCTACAAAGAAGGAGAAAAAGTTCTTCTGGTTTCCGGAGATACTTTCAGAACTGGAGCTGTTGAACAGTTAAGTAAGTGGGGGAAAAGGATTAATTCAGACTTTATACAGTCCGACTACGGTGCTGACCCCGCTTCAGTGTGTTTTGACGCGGTAGATGCGGCAGCAGCAAGAAAAGTAGATTATGTTTTGATAGATACAGCTGGAAGACTGCATACACGGAATGATTTAATGGAAGAAATGAAAAAAATTAAAAAAGTTTTGAGAAAGAAACGAGAGGATTTACCACAGGAAACTATTTTAGTCTTAGACGGAACAACAGGTCAGAACGCATTAATACAGGCAGAACAGTTTAATGAATCGATAGGAATAGATGGAATTGCATTAACCAAGCTTGATGGTACTGCTAAAGGCGGAATAGTTATTTCCATAGTTAATGAAATAGGTATTCCTGTGAAATATATCGGAGTCGGAGAAGAAAAAGAAGATTTAATCCCCTTTTCTGCAGAAGATTTTGTGGAAGCAATTCTGGAAGAATAAGGTTTTTCAATGAATTCAGAAGAATATCTTAAAAAGGGGAATTTCAAAAATATCATAAAAACTGGCAGGATAAGCGTTATGCCGGTTTGGTTTGATTCTATGGGCGCAAAATCTATGTGTACATATATAGAAACACCGGAAATCAAGATTATTATTGACCCCGGATACGCGATTATGCAGCATTCCTATCCACTGGAAGAAGAAGATAAGTTAGATTTCTTAAAGACTGCTGAAACAAGGGTGAAAGAATATACGA
>CAZALG010000136.1:0-5918 GCA_964485935.1 uncultured bacterium
ACGACTTAACTTGAATAAAAAAAAATAGTCTATTAAAAGAGATTTTTTAAAATATTGATATTTAATGAATCGTAATTATCGACTATTAAATCGGCTTTTCCTAAGTCCTGATTGCCGCTGTTTGGATTTTTGAAACCTATGCATTTCATTCCGGCGGCTTTTGCGGCAAGGACGCCGTTTTTTGAATCTTCAATTACGATACAGTCAGATGGTTTCGCGTTGAGGTGTTTTGCGGCTTTAAGGAAGATGTCCGGTGAGGGTTTGCCGTTTTTGATTTCTTCTCCGCCCACAATTGCCGAGAAATAATTACTGATGCCGAGCTTTTTTATTACTAATTCTATTACTTCGGTTGGCGATGAAGAGGCGATTCCTGTTTTTATATTTTCTTTTTTTATTTTAGAAAGCAAATCAGTAACCCCTTCAATCGCTTCGATCTTTTCGGTTTTGATATAATTGATATTGCCACTGACCTGCATATTTGCAAGTTCCGGGACAGGTTGTGGCAGATTATATCTTTTCTTTATTGTGCTCCACATGTCTTTATGGGTGGTTCCTATGAAGCTATGATATTCATCTTCGCTTAAATTTATGCCTAAATTGGCGAAGATTTTTTCGTTAACGACCAGATGAAATGGTTCGCTATCTATAAGAACTCCGTCCATATCAAAAATTACAGCCTTTAACATCAGTCCCCTCGGAATATAACATATCGATTTTCGTAAAAACTTCAAGAGCATATTTATAAATTTTCTTGGATCTTTTTCGTTTGTTGAGGCCAGCTATTCGACAAAATTGTCGAATGTTACAAAATTGTCGAAAAAGTAGCTTTAAGGAAGGAATAAGAAAAGCGTAGGGTATTAATTATAAGTTCTTGGTAATCAAACCTGTATTTGTATTACAATTATTGTTTTGAGGTTAGGGAGAAAAAGTGGAACGGTATTTGCATATAGTAAAATAGGAGTTAAAAATGAAAAAGGTTGAAATTGTAAAAGAAAAGGTTAAAATAAAAAAGGAGGCAAAAATGAAAAAGCCGTTAACCTTACTCATGTTGATTGTGCCGTTATTCATCTTAGCTCAAACTGATGCTGGTGTTACCGAAGAAGAAGTTATTGTTGAAGGTGAAGTTGTCGAAGTGGATGAAGTCTTACCGCCAAATGGTGAAGTAAATGTTGTTCAGGCAAAAATTAAAGCGCAGAATCAGGAAATGGTTCAGGCCCATCTCGGTCCGAAGTGGTTTTTAGATGATGAAATAGAGGTAGGCGACAAGTTGAAACTTCAGGGAGCGCTCAAAGAAAACAAACTTCAGGTAAAGGTCATGGTTAGAGATACCCATAGATACAATATTAGAAATGAGGAAGGTGAACCCCTGTGGGTGCGAACCAGACTACAGGAAAAGAAATGTATCTATAATCCTGTTAAAGAGAAAGCCATGAAGGGCAAAATCGAGGAATTGTATGTGACCGGAGATGCTCTAAATTTAGAAGCTCAGGTAAGAATTAAAGAGAATGAAAGAGTAAGAGTTCAGCTGGGTCCGGAGTGGTTCCTCAGAAATAGAGTTAGAGTCGGTGATGAGATAGAAGTTAGGGGTTCCGATGTTGATTTTGATGGTGGGCAGATGCTACTTGTACGTGAGATGAGGAATCTTCGTAACAAAGAAGAATTGAAAATTAGAAACAAAGAAGGATTTCCGGAATGGGCAGGAAAAGAAGGAGAACAGCTTCAGGAGAGAATACAAAAGCAGAAAAGAGATGGAAGTCAGACAGGCGAAATGCAGCGGAAAAGGTTAAATGAAGAACCAACTCAAGGTAGAGGTCGATAATAGTGAAGGTTAGAAATATTGAGATGGCAGGAGGAGCAATTATTTTGCTCCTCCCCTTTCTTTTATTGTCAAATAGTTATACTGGTATTACGGTATCTAATTCGTATACCGATAATTTATATTTTATCGGCGAAATAGAAAAACGTGGTAATATAACTAATGTCTCCCCGTTTTTCAGCTATTCGGGTTTTTTGGATTTTGATTATTTGGGGAATGTATCGATAATCGATTTCGATGGAGAGGATATATTTATCGGGAATCGAGTAGGTATACAAAAGATATTTAATCTTCCAGGTCTTGGCAACAGGAATTATTTGTATCTAAACGGTTACAATTTTACCCCTGTTAACTACCAGAATTATGGGTTGAACGAAATATATGGAGGAGATTCGCTGTCTTTATATGTTGGAAATTTCTTATTGGGAGCGGGAATTAAAGTCGCTTATGTAAACTTTAATTCCGATTCTGTTAAAGACTATATCAGGCCGGAGTTAAAAACTGACCTTACTATACCTATGCCTTATTTTTATTTTGTTCCGGGTATTGATGCCGGTTTGATGATTTATGAAAATGAGCGGTTGCCTTATTATGATTTTTCACTTTCTTTAGACTTTCCTCTTACGGGAGATTTTACGATACTTTTTTCAGGTAATTATTTCTTGTTAATGGAACCAAAAGAAAATTATGCTCTTTCGGATTCTCTCCTTTTAGATCCGTTTTTCGAAGAAGAAGGGATAGAAAGGAAAATCAATTTCAATCTCTCAGTAAACAAAACTTTTGCCGAACAGAAGGCATATTTGAGCTTATATTTGACTCTCTTTGATAAGGACTTCTTTGAGGTTGGAAGTATACAAAGGAAAGATACGGGGTTTTTAGCCAGTTTGAGATATGATAAGATAGTCAACAATAATACTTCCTTCTTTGTTAGTTTTAGTTCACAATTGAATAACTCCACAATAGAAAATTTAAGCTATGTGAAAAATAACATTGGAGCAGGAATCCAATTGATTTTCTAAGGGATTTTGTTAAATTAATGTAATGAAGTCTAAATCGTTAATACTGTTTATCATATTTGTTGTTATAGGAATACTGGCGTTCTTTACAGTCCAAATAACCAATAGAAATATTGAGCGTATATTTAAAGATAGCAACACGACAACTTTTCAGTTGTTATCTGAAATCGCCGACAATTATGTTGAAAGAGATTTAGAACTTAACAGAATAGAAATCAACGATCTAAAAAATAAGGGTAAAGATGCCTTGCGAAGTTATCTTGAAAATCGTGATGTTTTTTTAAGTGACAACCTGGCTGGTATCTGGATTTTTCGTGATTCTATTTTGAGGAGTTCGACCAGATTCTTTGAGCAGGAAGGACTTATCTTGGATTTTTATTATAGGGAATTGAAAGATAAAGATTATGGAACTTTAATAAATTTGGAGGGTAACCCGTATTATCTGGTTAACGTGATTGGTGAAAATTACAATGTTCTCCTTTTGTCCAGGAGTACCTACGGGGAGACAGGCGGAATTACGCAGGTCCTGGATTCTCTGGTTTCTTCCTCTAATCTGGTTTATTTTGCGATAATAAATGGAAATGGATCTCCTGTTGTTTATAGCTCTCTTTATGAGGGTTTTCTACCGGTTAAAGGAGAGGGGAGTCATATTGTAGAAACACCCCGGGGTAAAATATTCCAGCTTGAGGAAAAAAGTAATGCACAAACTATTGTTGCCGGTTTTTCCATGGCGCCTCTCGAGAACACAATCGGTGTTAATGAGTTATTTCTCTTGATAGTTATAGCTGGTTTTACGGTTTTGCTGGGGTTGCTTTTGTTTAATTTAACAAAAACTGAGCGATATAAAATAGATAAAGAAAGAGAAATCAGGCATCTTGAAGAAATTGGAGCTCTTTCCTCAGGATTTTCCCACGAGATTAGAAATTCCCTTAATACACTTTCTTTGCTTGCCCGGAATATAGAAGGAGAAGGTGGAAATGTTCTTAGGGAAGAAGTTAAAAGGATGAATCTTGTTATGGATTCAATAAAATTATTGATACTTTCCGAGGTTGATAAAAAACCTATAGATATCGATAATACAATCGCTGAAGCCATAACTTTGACCGATAATAGAAATAATTCCGTTGAAATTAAATTAGAATCTACAATTAAATTGAAGATACAGGGGAATAGATCTCTGCTGGTGTCTGCTTTTTCAAACATATTTAAAAATGCCGTAGAAGCAGATGCAGATAGAATAAGAATTCTGATGCGAAAGACCGGAAATATCGTTAGAATTATAATTATCGATAACGGAAAAGGAATAGAAAAAGATAAGATTGGCAGAGTCCTTGAACCCTTTTATTCGAATAAAAGACAGAGTGGACTTGGTCTTTATTTGGCCCGCAAAATCATCGAATATCACGGTGGCAGTATAAAGCTCGAGAGTGGAAAAGAAACAAAGGTAGATATACTTTTACCTATAAAGGATTAAAGTTGAACATTTTAATTGTCGAGGATGAGGTAAATCAACGGAGATTACTAAAAAAAATTCTTTCAAAAGAAGGATACACTGTCGAAGAGTCTGGAAGTGGGAAAGAGGGAATCGATATTTTTTTTGAAGGTAATTTTGATCTTGTTCTTCTGGATAGAAAGTTACCCGATAAAGAGGGAATCGAAGTTTTAAGACAGATAAAAAAAATAAATCCTATTGTTCCTGTCATAATTATTACTGCTTTTGCCAATGTCGCTAATGCCGTGGAAGCTATGAAAGAAGGAGCTTTTCACTATTTAACTAAGCCCATCGACCCGGATGAGCTTACATTGATTATAAAAAATGCGCTTGATAACTTGAATTTAAAAAGAGAAAATATAGAGCTAAAAGAATCTCTGAGGGAAAAATTTCAGTACGATAAGATTATCTATGATTCGGGGATTATGGAAGATTTGATGTCCCTTATATTCAGGGCATCCAAGAGTGACGCGAATGTTCTTATAACGGGCGAAAGCGGAACAGGTAAAGAGCTTATTGCAGGCGCTATTCATAATCTTTCTGACAGAAATGAAAAACTTTTTGTTACTGCTCATATAGCGTCTCTTGCCGAGACGCTTGTGGAATCGGAATTGTTCGGACATGAAAAGGGTTCTTTTACCGGGGCAGATAAGAGGAGAATAGGTAAATTCGAGTTTGCGTCTGGTGGTACAATATTTCTGGATGAAATAGGAGAATTGCCTAAATCCGTACAGGTTAAATTATTGCGGGTAATAGAGGAGAAGAAAATAACGAGGATTGGCTCCAATGAAGAGACACCTATCGATATAAGGTTAATTTGCGCCACCAACAGGGATATAGAGAAAGAAGTGGAAGAAGGAGCATTTAGAGAAGATTTATACTATCGCTTAAATGTGATAAGAATACATGTTCCTCCTCTCAGAAAAAGAAAAGAAGATATCCCTTTGCTAGTATCCCATTTTATAAAGACGCAGGGCAAAAAAGAGAAAAAGGATGTCAAGGGAATTACAGATGAAGCACTCAAGAAACTTCTTAAATATGACTTTCCGGGTAATGTCAGAGAGCTTGAGAACATAATTAAAAGGGCTATTGTTTTTTCGAGGGGAGATTATCTTACCGGTGAAGATATTTCCGTACCGGTCGATAGGAAATTAAAATACAGCGGCAAATTAAATGATGAAGTCATAAATCTCGAGCGAGGCATGATAGAAGAAGCACTTAAAAAGAATGACTGGAACCAGAGTAAAGCCGCGAAGGAATTGGGTGTCTCCGAACGAACGATTAGATATAAGATTGGAAAGTATAATATCAAAAAATAGAGTTCTAATTGTCCGACCTAATACTAAATCCAATGCGAAAGAGTAAACCTGCCTGGAGACTTCCAAAGAAAAGCATGTCTCGTCCCATATAATCACCTCCACCCCCTCCAAAACTTCCTCCGGAAGCAATATTAGTAGCCCATGCTGTAGTGGTGCCTGCTTCCCAGATAAGTCCGCCAATAAGTCCTATGAGAACCTTTTTACCTAATTTTGAACCATTGCTATCATATTCCTTTACCCATGCGTCGTGCAAAAATTGTTCTAAAGCGCCGGTA
>CAZALG010000137.1:0-5911 GCA_964485935.1 uncultured bacterium
CACATATCAAAACTTTCATCAAACCTCCTCCTTTTATTTAACCACAAGATTAATTCAAGATTTTTTATTGTTTTAAACCCACCCCTCAACACTTAACTAGCCACTGATTTTCACTGATTAAAACAGATTCCCCAACCACCCATCACTAAATACTTTTTTGTTTTTTTAACAACAAAATAAAAAGTTTTTTTATCAGTGTACATCTGTGTTCATCCGTGGCCATTTTTTTTATATCATTCCGGTAAAACATCAATTACAATTCTACGATTCTTATTCCTTCCCTCTTCAGTATCATTATCCACAATAGGTCTATATTCTCCAAAAGCCACAGCAGCCAATCGGGAAGGCTCAATATCCATCTTGGCTATTAAAAATTTAACGACATTAACAGCTCTTTTTGCGGACAGGTCCCAATTGGTAGGATATTCCTTCTTTAAACTTCCGGATATTGCAACATTATCAGTATGCCCTTCAATTTGAATATCCCTTTCAGGCATTTCTTTCAACACATTGGCAATCCTGAGCAAAGTCTCTTGGCCTTCCTCGCTCAATTCCACCGAACCTGGAGGAAACATTTTCCTACAGGGCAGAGTAATTGAAATTTCTTCTCTTTCTAGTTCCACCTCTATTCCCTCAACCATATCTTTTATATCCTGAACCAAATAACTGGTTTTCTCTTCTTCATTTAGCGTATCGACACTTTCCATATTTTTCTTTAAATCGTTAACTATAGAAACAAGAGTCTTATTTTCTTCTTTATATTCATTTAGCATATCGTAAAGCGGAGCGTGTTTTCTCACATAAAAAAAACCAAATAACAACAACAAAAATAAAATAAAAGAAAAGTAAAAAATATCTCTCTTCATGAAATCCTCCTAAAAATCAAAATCATCGAGCATCTCAATTGGTTTCTCAACAGTATGCCCTTCTCTACCATGAAGTTGGCATTGACGCTTGGGAATGTTGTCCTCTCTAAATATTTCCTTAGTAACATTAGGACATCTTGAAGTAGCCAGATCTCCACTCTCTGAACAAATATACCTGAGCTCTATATTCTCGGGTACAGGAAATTCATAATCCATAGCAGTGTCGCAAACTGCTTTCATAAATTCAGTCCATACAGGTAGAGCCAGCGCCCCACCACTTGCACCTTTTCCGATAGTTTTGGGGTAATCAAACCCTACCCACACTCCGACATTTAACTCTCTAACGAATCCGATAAACCAAGCATTTTTAAAATCATCTGTAGTACCTGTTTTACCGGCCGCTGGCTTTTGGAAACCACTTCTTCTTGCGTAAGAAGCGGTGCCTCCAGGCTCAAAAACACTCTTCAGCATATCTAAAACTATATAAGCGGTGGGTTCCGACAGAACTCTCTGTTTGACAATTCTATTTTCATATACGGTATTGCCATATCTATCGACGACCTTACGTATAAATATAGGCGTAACTTTCTCTCCAAGGTTCGCAATCGTGGAATAAGCCCTGACCATCTCCAGGAGCGATACTTCCGATGAACCAAGGGCAACCGAAAGAACAGGTTGAAGTTCACTCTCTATTCCCATTTGATAAGCGTATTCAACAACGGAAAAAGGCCCGACTTCCTCACAAAGATTCAGAGAAGCAACATTTCTGGACATCTTCAAAGCTAGTCTCAAGGATATCTTACCCATAAAAGTTTCGTCATAATTTTTGGGTGCATAGACTTCTCCTCCCAATTCCTTAATCATCGGAAGATCAAAGACGAAATCCGAAGGCAAAAAACCATTATCAATAGCTGCTGTATAAAGAAACGGCTTGAAAGCTGAACCGGCCTGCCTTCTTGACTGGACAGCTCTGTTATATAAACTATGTTTGTAATCTCTACCTCCAATCAGTGAAAGAACATAACCAGTCGACGGATCCATAACAACCATCGCTCCCTGAATGTATGAAATATTCGCAGAATGAATAAGGGAATCAGGAATTTCTTCTTTCTTTTTGAGATGCCAGTATAACTCAACTCTCCTTAGACCCCATTCCATAATACTATCTGCAATCATCTGCATATCCTGATCCATAGTTGTATAAACCTTATAGCCCCCCCAGGTTATATAAGCCCTGCCAAAAAGCTCTTCCATCCGCCTTTTAACTTCATTTATAAAATAAGGCCCTGCAATTTCCTTTTCTGAATGATCAACAACATGAAGAGATTCCGCAACAGCAGAATCAAGCACAGCTTTTGAAATTTCGCCTTCTTTAAACATTTCATTTAAAGCGAGATTACGTCTCTTGATAAATCGCTCGTAACTATTGTAAGGAGAATAATATCCGGGAGAACGAATCAGACCCACAAGAGCCGCCGCTTCGGAAACAGACAAACTATCCGGGACTTTATCAAAATAGTAACGAGAAGCCGCTCCCACTCCATGATTACCATAACCCCAATAAATTTCATTTAAATACATCTCAAGTATTTCTTCCTTTGTATATCTTCTTTCAATCAAAAGAGCAAGGTATATTTCTTCCACTTTTCGCAGAAGAGTTTTTTTCAAAGTAAGAAAAATGTTTCTGGAAAGCTGTTGAGTAATCGTACTGGCACCAGCGCCCCATTTTTTTCTCCCAATTTTTCTAACAAAATTTAACCAAATAACTTTCGTAATTCTCCTTAAATCAATACCGCAATGTTCATAAAATCTTTTATCTTCGAGTGAAACAACCGCAGCGGGTATATATTCCGGAATAGAATCAAATACTATCTGTATCCTTCTGTGTTCGAATACTTCCAGAATAAGTTTATCGTTAATATCGTAAATACCTGTAGAGAGTTTGGGCTCATAATTCGCCAGAGAATCAACATCGGTCAAGCTGCTCAATAGAACAAAATTCATACCGATGACTGCACCGAATACAAAAAATAATATATTTAATATAACAAATCTACGTTTCCTCAAGGGAAGAAATTTCTTTAAAGAACGAACCTTTCTCCAGAAATTCCGCAAGGGAAGAAAACGTTTCTTCGGGGGAGAATATCCCTCGTCTCGCGACATCATTTCGTTTAAGTCCATCATGGAATTATATTAATCCCCTTTACCCTAAAGTCAAGCCACCACCTATCGCGGCAAAGCCGCTAAAATTTAAAAATCAAATATCAAAATGCAAAAATACAAATTAAAGTTCAAAAATCCATTAAAAAAATATGGATTATAAAGAATAAGATACAATTTTACATTTTAATCTGTCACTTTGCTTTTTAATTTTTAATATTTAATTTCCAAAGGAAGCAATTTCAAAATTTCGGATAAGACTGTTCATTCTCTGCGATTTCGTGTCAAAGATAAACAACTTGACTGGTTGACAAAAACCGACTGTTCTTATAATATATTACTATGAAATTACTTTGTGATTATAAAAGCGCAAAGAGAAATAATTACACACCAGCTCTTGACATCAAAGAAAAACCTCTAACGGATTTTTTTAAAACCGGAGAGATGAGAAAAAATCCGATGAAGTTCTCCCCTATACCAGAAAGAGAAGTCGTAAAACACTTTACAAAGTTATCTGAAATGAATTATCATGTGGATAAAGGAATGTATCCTCTCGGCTCCTGTACAATGAAATACAATCCAAAAGTATCCGAAGATATAGCAAGTCTTAACGAATTCCAAGGACTACACCCCCAAATTCCTGAAAGCGAAATGCAGGGTGCCCTTAGAATAATATTCGAGCTCGGCGAATTTTTAAAAGAGATTTCCGGAATGGATGCAATAACTCTCCAACCTCAGGCCGGTTCTCATGGTGAATTAACCGGGCTTTTAATCACTAAAGCTTACTTCAATTTAAGAGAAGAAAACAGAAGAACAGTGCTTATTCCGGACACAGCACATGGTACAAATCCCGCATCTTCCACAAGAGCAGGATTCAAAATTAAAGAAATCAAATCCAATAAAGATGGGATTTTGGATCCTAAAAACTTGGAAGAATCAATGGATGAAGATGTGGCAGCTCTTATGATTACCAATCCCAATACCCTGGGGGTTTTCGAGTCCAACATAAAAGAACTTTCAAAGATACTGCACAAAAGCGGCGCTCTCCTTTATATGGATGGAGCTAACCTCAACGCTTTAATGGGAATAGCTAAAGCTGGAGATTTTGGCGTGGATATAATGCATTTCAATCTGCATAAAACTTTTGCGACTCCTCATGGCGGAGGAGGACCGGGCAGCGGACCTGTGGCAGTAAAAAAGCATCTTTCGGAATTCTTACCTGTACCTGTAGTCGAATTCGATAGAAAAAAATATAAATTTAACTGGAACCTCAAAAACTCAATCGGAAAAGTATCGACCTTCTATGGAGCCTTCTCGGTAGCAGTAAAGGCTTATACATATATAAGAATGTTAGGAGCGGATGGTCTACGCTCCGCCTGCGAACAGGCAATAACTAACTCAAACTATTTACTTTCAAATCTTAAAGAAAAATATGATATCCCTTATAAAAAAAACTGCATGCATGAATTTGTGCTCTCCGCCTCTAAATTTAAGAAAAACGGAGTGAGAGCACTCGACATAGCAAAAACTCTTTTAGATATGGGGTATCACGCTCCGACAATCTACTTTCCCCTCATTGTAGCGGAAGCTATGATGATAGAACCGACTGAAACCGAATCTAAGGAATCTTTAGATGGCTTTATCAAAGCGATGAAAACAATAGCAAAACAAGCAGAAGAAAATCCTGCTGCCTTAAAAAATAGTCCTTGCACAACTCCCGTTGGAAGGCTAGACGAGGTAAAAGCAAACAGGGAATTGAATGTCAGATGGTAAAAAAATTTATAAACTTACAAAAAAGTAAAGGAGGTATAGTATGGAATTTTTAATTTTAGGCGGATTAATACTAACGATGGATCTCTTAAAAAAAATCAACAAAAAACTGAAAGACTCGGTGAAAGCCCTTTCCGGACTAAAGATACCAATCGGTATCGTTGTAATACTTACCAGTATTGGTTTCTGGGGAGCACACGGGACTGCCGGGACTCTACAGGGAATAGTGGGTATTGCTGCAGGCTCGGTTCTGATACTTGATTTGTTGAAACTTATCCCTACGAAGAAAGAAACAGAAAATCAAATTGACAATCTTATGACAATAATAACCGTACCCGTCGGGATAGCGGCAATAATCGTTGGAATAATAGGACTCTTCTACAGATAAAAAAGGTTGATTTAACTGATTAAAACATACCCCTCGAAGCAACCATGAGGGGGATGTTTATAAAGAGAGGGATGTTTATAAAAATGTTATTACTAATAATATCTTTATCTGTCCAGGTTTTTTTTAGTCCAAATGGCGGAGCACGCGATGCAGTCTTAAAAGAACTAGCCCACGCAAAAAAAGAAATAGATATAGCAATGTACATACTAACAGATCGAGAACTGTCGAACGCCCTCATTTCAGCAAAAGGAAGAGGTGTAAATGTAAGAGTTATTTTGGACGGTAAAAGCGCTGAAGAAATCGGATATTCAAAACATCACTTTTTAAGCGAAAGAAAAATCGATGTTAAGCTTGACAACACTCATAAATCATATGGTGACAAGTATGAAGGCATAATGCACAATAAATTTGCAATAATAGACAACGAAATTCTGATAACCGGTTCTTACAATTGGACCCACTCGGCTGAAAAACTAAACGATGAAAATCTTTTAATAATAAAAGACGCAAAAGAAATAACCGGTAAGTTTTCAGACAAATTCAAAGAGCTTTGGAACAGGGGTAAATACATACAAAAACCCACGAAACTGGACCCATATAATTTACGTAACATGAAAAAACACGTAGGAGAATGGGTAATTATTTCCGGAAAACCAACCAGCTGGAATGTTTCCAGGTCCGGACACCTTTTTATTGATTTTGGCAAAGAAAAAGAACAATTCACCTT
>CAZALG010000138.1:0-5885 GCA_964485935.1 uncultured bacterium
ATTGAAAATCCATGCCCGTTCGACCTCCGAGGTATTTTCCTGGACAGCACTCCTTGTTCATTTTGTTAATAAGAGACCGTGCCCGCTCGGTTTCCAGACCACAATATTTACATGTTCTACACGTGAATAAAGGTTTTAGGTTTAGAGTTACATGTTTCAAGTAAACAAAGAAGATTTGGAAGTTGATAGTTATTCTTGACTTTGGACTTAGGACCTTGGACTTTGGACTAAATTTTTCTCTGTGTTCTCTGTGGTTGAATAATTGGATGTTGGCGTGCCTCAGTTCTTGACTTTTTCTTTTTTTTAGTTATAATTTGCCCCAAATATATTCAGTTAAGACTTATTTAATAATGTAGTCTGAAAACTGTATGACATAAATCGATATTAGTAAGGAGGTTGATAATAATGCCCAGAAGAGGAGTGTTTTTTAGATTAGTTCATGCGTTTCTTTTCTTTTTCGCATTAATTGCATTTGCTGGTGTCATAGAAAAGGAAGTAACATTCAATAGTAATGATATTTCATTTACCGAGATTAAAGGATACGATTTTATGAGATTCAGAGGATGCAGGTCGAATACGATAGAGATAGGTGCTCCCTGTCTTCCGCGGGCGGCTTTTCCAGTTTTAATCCCTCAGGGTGCTGAAGTTATAGACGTAGAGCTTATTTCCTTTGATAAAGAGGAAATTTCAGGAGAGTATGAGGTGTATCCAACTCAACCTCCGCGTCCAATCTTAAAAGATAGAGTTTTCACTTTTATTGACCCGGATGAGGATATTTACGCTCAGGATACCCCATACCCCGGGAAAATTATAGAATCCGGCCACACAGGCTCGATGGGTGGATATAGACTCGCGAATGTGTTGATTTACCCCCTGCATTATATACCATCCGAAAAGAAATTGGTTTTGTATTCGAGAATAAAATTTAAGATTACTTATGAAGAGAAATTACTTCCCCTAAAAACAAAGACTGAAAAACAAAACAAGATATTCAAAGAAAGGGTTAAAAATTTAATTCTAAATCCTGAAGATATTGGGATGTTTGAACCTCATACCCAATTGAGAGGTTGGGCAACGACGGATTCAGCTGAATATGTTATAATAACGGTAGATTCCTTTGCCACGACATTTCAGGAACTTGCAGATTGGAAAACAAAAAAGGGTGTTCCAGCAAAGGTTGTAACTCTTGATTATATCTACGCGAATTATACAGGTGCGGATAATGCCGAGAGAGTAAGGAATTTTATTAAGGATGCGAATTCCTCTTGGGGAACCATCTGGGTTCTTCTCGGAGGTCAATGTGACTATGAATGGGGTCAGGAAATCGTTCCCAGAAGAGATGTATGGTATAGAGAGGAAGGTGAAGAGGAAAGTGACAATGACACTATTCCTTCAGACCTTTATTTCTCAGATCTCGATGGTGACTGGAATGCGGATGGAGATGGAACATACGGTGAATTTACAGATGATGTTGATTTATATTCGGATGTATTTGTGGGAAGGGCCCCTGCACGGACTATTGCACAGGCGGAAACCTTTGTAAATAAGGTGCTGACCTATGAAAAAACCCCTCCGCTCGGTTATCAAAAAAAGATACTGCTTCCAGTGTCTGTTCTCTTTGATAATTACGATGAGACGTTTTCTCAGGAAGCGATCGCCGATATGGTGCCTTCGGATTGGCAGGTTTCGAGATTGTATGAACGAGATGGAAACCTTAGCCACGATATTTTTGTAGATTCGCTTCGTTCGGGATTTGGTTTTGCTCATCTTATGGGACACGGTTGGGCTGGTGGAGTCGCTGGAACTCTTTGTTCCGATGATTTAGATACTCTGGGCAATGACGGTTTACTTGGAATCCACAATGCTAACGGTTGCTTTACAGGTGCGATTGATTATGTCCCTAACGGGGATTGTTTTGCTGAACATTATTTGACCTCAACTACCGGTGGCGGTTTTTCAATTATGAATTCAAGAGTTGGCATAGCGTCCGTACCGGGTGCGCTCTCAGAGGGCTTAGATACGTGCTTTTATCATGAGATATTCAAAGAAGGTTATCCCTACCATAACTATCTTGGGGTTGCGCATGCTTTTTCGAAAGACGGATACGTTTCAGAGGTGACCTGGTGGGATGTTTGGGCATGGTGTATTTATGAATTAAATCTATTCGGGGATCCCGAACTTCCTCTCTGGACAGATATTCCTGAAGAACTCATAGTCACTCATTATCCTGTGATACCTGTTGATGCGGAGACATTTACTGTAAATGTTACCGACGGAATTTCTAACGTACAAAATGCACTTGTTTGCCTGTATGAAGAAGGAGAAGTTTACGAAAGGGGATATACCGACGTTTTCGGAAATATTACCTTGTCCTTATCTCCGCTTACATCGACCGGTACAATGTATTGTACGGTTACAAAGCATGATTACCTACCCTATGAAGGAAGTGTGGATGTCATATCAACTTCTGATCCCTGGGTTGTTTTTGAGTGCTATACAATGACAGATGTATCTGGAGATAGCGACGGAAAAGTTGACCCTGGTGAGAGTATCGAGCTTGAACTGACTGTACGCAATGTATGTCATGATACTGCCTGGGACGTTACAGGTATCCTGCGGACGGCAGACTCTTACGTTACCATTACAGACTCGACTGATGAATTTGGCGATATATTACCCGATTTACTATCAGAGAATTTAGAGAATTTTGATTTTGATGTAGCAGTGGGATGCCCGGCGGATAACGTTATCAATTTTGAGCTTGTTGCAAGAGATAGAGACGGTCTCAACTGGGTAAGTTCCTTTTCTATACCTGTAAAAACACCGGATATAACTCTTTCCACCGATACTTTAAATTACGGTACGGTATTCACAGGTTATACTGGCACTTTAGAATTCCTTACTAAGAATGATGGTAGAGATGTCTTGATTGTAAATAATATTACATCCGATAATGGGAATTATTCTGTTGATATCACTGATTTCAGTTTAGCTCCTGATGAGAGTCAGATAGTAAAGGTTGTATTTGAACCTACTTCAGCAGGTGTATCCACCGGCAATCTAACTATCCAGAGCAATGATTTAAATGAGCCTACATTGACAGTTTTCTTACAGGGTGAAGGATTAGTACCCCCGAATATTTCGGTTTCACCTGATTACTTTAGAGATAGTTTATATACAGGTGGGACAGCTACTCATGCTTTAACAATTTACAATACTGGTTTAAGTGATTTATGCTTGCAGATGAATACTGTATCAAAAGGATATTCTACATACGCGCTAACACTTCCCAAAACAAATCCGGAGGTATCAGACTCTACTGAATCAACAAATACGAACCTACCAATACGTACCTCACAAATTCAAGCGTTTTTAGCTGATCTAACAAATGTAAGAATCCTTTATGATATTTCTCATGAACAATTCCCAAGTAATTACTGGTCAACAATTATAGCAGACCTTTCTTTACGGGGGGGAACTGTGGTAGAAAATTCATCTAGCATTACTTCCGGATTGTTAAGTGAATACGATGTACTATGGATCACAGATTTTATTTACTACAGCTACTTTTCGAGTTCTGAGATTGCTGCTGTTCGAAACTGGGTATTAAGTGGTGGAGCTTTATTGCTGGAGGGTGATGAGACTTGGAGAACCATGGATGCCTATAATGATTTACTCTCAGCATTGGGAGCTGGTATCGAATACTCGACGGATGATGGTTCGGACGGTATAACAAACAATATATATCCACATGAGACTACAGTCGATGTGGATGAAATCTACCTGAGTTTTAGTTTCGCGCATCTCTCTACCGTAACAACGCCGGCTTCTCATTTAATAAATGACGTAGATGATGTTCCAAACACAGCTTACAGTATTGTGGGCCGTGGCAAAGTGTTTGCAATGGCGGATGAATTATTTTCAGGAACTCATATTGGTTACGCAGACAATCAACTTTTTGCCAACCAGGTGTTTGATTGGTTGGCATCGGGTGCAGATTGGTTGTATTTAATTCCAGGTTGTGCTACTGTACCTGCAGGTGAAAACGTACTTGTAGATGTAGTCTTTGATGCGGCCGGCTTAAATGGCGGTGAATACTTTGCGGATATTATCATTGCCAGTAATGACCCGGATGAGCCGGAAGTACGAGTTCCCACTTATTTACATGTAACTGCTGCGACTGATATTGTTGTCTCTAGCGATACCTTAGATTATGGTGTTGTTTTCTATTCTTCCCCTGTTACTGATACGCTGATTGTTTCAAATGGAGGAATCGATTTGCTGACTGTTAATGGCATCTCGTCTAATAATCCTGTTTATACTGTAGATGTCAATAATTTTACCCTGGATCCCGGAGAGGAGCAGGAAGTTCTTGTCACCTTTACGCCGAGCTCGATGGAAATATTCGCAGGAACTTTGACGATTACATCCGATGATCCGGATGAACCGACTTTAATTGTTTACCTGCAGGGCGAATGGGGAGAACCGCCGGATATCTCGGTTTCTCCTGAGGCCTTAAGCGATACTTTATCTATAGGAGAAATATCTGTTGATTCTTTAACCATCTACAATACGGGTCAAGGTGACTTAAGTTTTAATATCGCAATTGATATGGGAACTTCGTTGTTAAGGGAATTAGCTTCCCCGGAGATGTTTTTTGATGATTTTGAAGATGGTGATTATGACGGCTGGCTTGACGCGGTGGTGGGGTCAGGAATAAAGGAAGTTACAAGTGCTACGGCCGCAAATGGGACAATATACAGTTATCACGAATCCTCTTCTCCTGAAGGGCATTTTGATGGAATTTACCAAGTATTTGATTCTATCCGACCAGGTTATATTAGTTTCTATATACGTTCAGGGTCTACTACTACAGACGATGCCTACTTTGTGTTGCAAAACAGTATGAATGAAGTGATACTCTGGTTCTATGCGAATAATAAGGGATATCTTGGTGTTAATGAATATTCCGGTGGAGATGCGACTTATGCTTATACCGCAGAAACATGGTATCATATTGAATTTAAGAATATTGATTTTTCTACCCAAACTTTTGATTACTATGTTAATGAAGAATTAATAAAGGCTAATATTCCTTTCTTAACTTCTTCAGATGTAGAAGGGTATTCTCGTGTTGACATTTATAATTTTGATAGTGGGAGCGAAGCTTGGTGGGACGAGATATTTATTGCGGATATGTTTTGGTGGATTGGAATCGATGATATCTCGGGCACTATTCCCTCTGGTGATAGTGCGAAGATAGAAGTAACTTTCAGTGGAACCGGTTTAGATGTTGGTGACCACTATGCGGATATTGTTGTTAGCAGTAATGACCCGGATGAGCCGGAGGTAAGGGTAGCCGCACATTTGCATCTCCTCCCCGCCGGGATAGTAGAAAAAGAAATTCCAGAAGTCTTTTCTGTTAACCAGAACTATCCTAATCCATTTAGCTCTCAGACTGTTATAAGGTATGGATGCCCTGGAAAAGCGAAAGTTTGTATACAGGTCTTTGATATTATGGGAAGAATGGTAAAAACACTTGCAAACAAAGAAGTTGAAGCGGGTTATCATGAAGTGAAGTGGGACGGTAGCAATAAATTCGGAAGAAAGATTGCAAATGCGGTCTATTTTTATAGAATACAGGCGGGAGATTTTACGGCAACTAAAAAGATGATCTTTTTGCAGTAGGCATTCTCATACCATTCTGAGTTAAATGGTAAAAACAAAACTACAATACCTATAGGTTCTACATGTAATAAAAATGGCTTTTAGCTCTTCGCTTAAAAGAATAAGTAAAAACCTTGTGTACTTTGTGGCTTTGTGTGAGAAATTAGAATTACTATGTCAACCCCCTGATTTAATTATGCCGATTTCCGGGCTAATCT
>CAZALG010000139.1:0-5883 GCA_964485935.1 uncultured bacterium
ATCTTTTTTTTCTTGATGAGGATGGATATTTAATAAAATTTGATTTTTTCAAGGAAGAGTTTTCATGGAAAGTTCCCTTGAAAGACGAAAAAATTTTTAAGGAAGTGAAATACCATAACGATAGAGTTTATCTGTTGGGTTTTAATTTATTAGTGTTTGACTCTAATAATGGGGATATTTTGTACGAGATGCCATTCTATGCTGAAGATATAATTATAAAGGATAATATTTTGTTTGTTTTGTGTAAAAACCTAATCAGAATTATTGAGTTAAGTGAGAACAGGTGGGATGAAGTAGGCCGGATTAATCTTCATACAATCAATAATAGGATTTTTACAGGTGGTGAATCGATGTTATATGTGTTTTCAAAAAATTCTCAACAAGTTTTTACGGAAGATAACAAACTGATATGGGAAAATAAGAGATTATATAATAATAAGATCAAGCCTATTTTTTTTAAAGATTGTATTGTTTATTCAAAACTCGACACCCTGATTGCTATAGATGGTAAGACCGGAAACATAAGATGGAAATTTGAAACCGGCAGTGATATTGTTTCTAATATAGAGGTTGCTGGTAACAGAGTTTTATTTGGTGATAGTAGTGGTTGTGTTTCTTGCCTCATTGAAGAAGAAGAAAAGTGGAGAATAGTACTTCCAGAGAATACATTTCCAGAGAATACCTTAGAAAAAGAAAATTTCGAGTTCTATCTGAGAGCAAGTAAAAATTTTCTTTATGTAGTTATGAATTCGGGTAAGATTTTTTCGTATGATTTAAGAAATGGGGAATTGTCCTGGGGATACTATGAAATTCATAGTCTTAGTTTTCAGCCTGTACTAAAATGCAATAAAATTATATTGATAAAAAAGAAGGGAGTTTTATATGTTTTGGGTAATTAGTTCTTTTGTGTTTTTTATTTCGGGTGCAAATAGTACACCACGGGATTTATCTGTAAGATTCAGGAATTTAGCAGAAGAATCAACTCGTGGAAAAGACTCATGGAAAAAAGGTTTTAAAGTTTTAGATTCGTTAGCAAGTTTTGAAGAAAAGGCAATTCCTTATATTCGGAGTTTTTTAGATTCGATAGAGCAGGAAGATAGAAGTTATTTATATGTTCATTTAAATACAACGCTTGATAAAAACCCGCAATTTGGAGAAATTCTTCTTCCTTCTTTGCTCGATTTCCTTGAGAGAGCTTCAGATAAAAAAAAGAAGGAGTACATTCGCCTGCTGTCGAATATTAAAAATAAGAAAGCAATAAACTTTTTAAAGAAGGAGATCAAAAGCAGGAATTTTATAGCAGTAAACGTTCTATTCAATATGGAAACGCAAGAGGCAGTAACTGAGATTAAAGAGATTCTTTCAGATGAAAACTCGAAAAACGATTGGGTGAATTTTTTGAAGGTGATTCCATATTACACTCGTCGGGGAACTTTACGGGAAACCCTTTACCCCGAATTATTGAATATTTTGTGCGATATTGAGAGTGAAAAGGAAGCTAAATGTATTTCCGCGAGATTTTTGACGCAAGAAGGGAAAATAGAAGGAATCGATTGGCTTTTCCGGTATTTTTCTTTTGAAAGACATATGTTAGAGGCGGCACCTTATAAAAGAACACCCTTTTACAACTATATTTCTACAGATAGAGCATTCTTCCAATATTTTTTCCCTTATCTTGGAGATTCTGATGAGAAATTTAGATACAGTGTTTTTTATGCTTTAGAAAAGGTTAAGTTAACTTCTTTCCAAAATTTTTTGAGAAATTTTACAAATGATCCAAATTCACAGATTAGAGAACTTGCTTCCCGTAGCTATGTTATTTATCCTCACGAGGAAGATAGTTTTCTGTTCTCTATACCTCCCTTTTTTGAAAATAAAATTTCAATAAACGGTAAACTATTCAGAGTTATTAAAGCCCCTTCTTCTTATCAGCAGTTTTATCTTGTAGGTAATGATTCAATCTATGAATTCCATTCGAAAAAAATAGTAAAAAGATGGAAGGTACATGAATATCCGAGATTATGTACAGCAGTTTCAAATAAACTTATATATGGGACGGATGATTTATTATGGGTTCAAGAAAATGGACGAATAAAAGAAGGTTTTCCTTTGAGGCTTCCTTCTAACCCTATTTATTCTATTTCTGCTAATAATGACTATATTTTCGTGTCAAGCAAAAAAGAGGTTTATATAATAAACTTTACGGGAAAAATCATAGATAGCTACACGATGGATAATTTATATTTTCCTTCTAATCTTTACGAAAAGGACCCGGTAGGGTATAGTAAAGGTAAGTTATACTTCTTCCATTATTTCTCCAACCTTAACAAGATTGGCATAAAAGAATTTACGCTTGAGGCGGATGGAAATATCGGAGACCTGGATTATGATGGCAATATGGAAGTAGTAGTGCTAAAGAAAAATAATTTAGAAATATATTCTCCGGGAAAACAAGATTTCCGAAAAATACTGCCATATAACGGAGAAGAACCAAAGGAAATGAAGTTTGTAAATTTAGATAACGATGGGAATAAAGAAATAATAGTCCTTACCATGAGAAATAAAATTTTAATTTATAAGCCCTCTAAAGACAAATCCAATTATGAAGAATTGGATTTTCCCGGTAATGCCTTCCGTATACATGCGTTATGGAATAGTGGTGGAGAGGCTGTATTTGTAACAGGAACTAATGCGAGAAATGATGCGATAATCTTTGATTTGAAAACCAAAAAGAGTAAAAATATCCCTATACTTCCTTCGGCAATATTGCCGGAGTATTATAATAGAAAAATTAAATCTTTATTTTTGTTTACCCCATACATGGGATATTTGTATGAGATAAATATTGACTAAAAAGTATTTTAATTGTTATTACTTTTAAAGATATAGCTTACAATAAGAGAAACAACAAATAGCACGAATAACACGAATCTTTTTATTGTTTTTTTTGACCAGTGACTAGTGACCAGTGACTTATGACTGCGCATCGCTACGCATTGCGCCCCTTGACTTATGAGAATGATTTTTTAAATTTAAAGTATAATTATGATTAGCACTAAGGAAAAAGAAGAAGCAAAAAAACAAATAAATCTAGAAGTTTATAAAATTATTGGATTCATTAATAGGAAAATCATATTCATTGAGGTTGCTTTATGAGTAATACATTAACGTTCAAAATCTCAATACCTACTAAAAATGGCTTTTTCGGAAGAGAATGCAAAAGTCCTGACTGTAAGCGGTATTTTAAAATACATCAAGACTCTTTTAAGGATGAAATGTATTGCCCTTATTGTGGTTTACTATTTAATAAAAATGAACTACAATCGCAAGAACAATCGAGATACTTTCAAGAAAAAATAATAGAAAACGTTAAGGCTTATGCTGTCAATGAAGCCAGAAAAATATTTAAAAGCGCAGGGGTAAAACAAAGCGTTTCAAGTACACCTGGGAGATCTTACAGAAAAAAGTATATATCAAAACCAACTGAAAAAGATGTAGACTCGGAAATTGAATGCTCTGAATGTGGAGCAAAGTTTCAAGTGTATGGAATTTTCGGATATTGTCCAATATGTAAGTGTGATAACGTAATGATTTATGACACAAATATTTCAATTATATTAAATGAAATAAATAAAACCCAAGACAAAGATAGAGCCCTACGACATGCCTATAATGAACTTGTATCTACCTTTGAAGATTTTTGTAAAAAAAGAAATAAGACTAAGAAAAAATATAATTTCCAAAATCTTGAAAGTGCCGGAAAATTTTTTAAAAATGCTTATAATATAAATTTTTTTGAAGGATTAAAAAAAAGTGAGATTTTAACAATTAAAAGGCTCTTCCAAAAAAGGCATATTTGTCAACATAATAAATGTATTATTGACCAAAAATATATAGATATCATACCTGAAGATACAGCTTTGTTAGGGCAAAAGGCAGACTTAAATATTAAGGAATTTATTAGTGCTACGAAAGTTTTGAAAAAAATCATATTAAAAATCATTTGAACTATTCTTTAAATCCTTTATTTTAAATTAAGGAGGATAGAAAATGAGTAGGAGTAGGTATAATACAGCTCAAATTTGTTTAAACGGACATGTCATAAATGATTCTTATAACAGGAAATCTGATAATAATAGAGAACATTGTGAAAAGTGTGGAGCAAGGACTATTATTAAATGCCCGAATTGTAATGAAGATATTAGAGGCGCTAAGTATTCGCTTAGTTATATCGGGGCTTCTCCCTATGCGGGAAAAATATTTTCAGGTGATCCCTATGTTAAAAGCGGGAAATATGAAAGACCAGCATTTTGCTCAAATTGTGGGAATCCTTATCCATGGACAGAAAAAAAGATAAAAGCGGCTTGCGAATTGGCCCATGAATTGGACAGTCTTAACTCAGAGGAAAAAGAATTATTAGAAAAAAGTATTGACGATATAATAAAAGAAACTCCGGAAACAAAACTTGCGGTTACAAGAATCAAAAAACTATTACCTAAAGTTGGAAAAGAAGCTGGAAATATATTTAAAGACTTAATAGCTGATATTGCAAGTGAGTCGGTAAAGAAGATGTTATGGGGATGAGAATTGGATTTGGTCGTACAAAATTAAAATTAAATCAAAAATCCTGGATGATTATTGGTTTTTAGGTCTTAAAGATGAAATGCTCTATTATTCACTGTATAGTTGAAGGAAAATGAAATATGGAAGAATTTCAAGATGAAAATGGAGATCCGGACTTTTTAGAACAATTTTTAGAGTCATTTGAAAAATCTTTAAATGAAAATGTTGAAAAAATTAGCGGATTACTAGAAGGCATAAACAACATTCAACAAGTAATTGGTCTTAAGAATCTTAATATTCAGTTCCCAAAAGGAGTTATAAAAACTGCTGACTATTTTAGAGGATTATTATCCTTTATTGATGATAAGACTCTGAAAACCAATATAGCTTATAATTTAATGTTAACAGATTTTTATAAATGGGTTTTAAATACATTTGGTATAGATAGGACAATAAAAGAAATGGTAATAAAGGAGTTGATATGTACATATGGTCATATTTTAGAAAGTATATCTAAATATTTATGCGAAAAGTTTGAGTTGGCAGATATCTATGATGAAGGGGAAATAGAAAAAGTGAAAGACTATGTAAAAAAGTCTGTGAATGACGAGAAATTAAAAAGTGCAATATCGAGTTATTTGGGTAATTTACCAAGTAGAGAAATTGGGGTCGAAAGCGCTTTGAACAAATTGGTCAAAGAAGATATTATAAAAGATGATTTGAAGAACCAATTAATTGAGAATATTTGGAAAATTAGATGTAGAGAACATTTAACAACACTAAAAGAAAAAGAATATAAGAAATATACTTCTACATTGGGGCAAAACGCAATTAGACTGTTTAATGAATTATTAGATACTCTTAAGAATAATAATATAGGTTAATTAAATTTATGAATAATTTATGTATAGAGTGGTTAGGTTTTGTTTTGAATTCCTAACCAACAAATAAAAACTCTGTGCCTTAATACGTAGATTCTTTGAATCTAAGTTAAATGGTTGAATTGTTAAGGGGTTGAGTAGCATTACGGATACTTCGTCTCAGTTAAATTGTAAAATAGTTGAATGGTTAAATAGTGAAAAAAAACAATAAAAAATCCTGTTAAATCTGCGTCCTATTTTCTTCATTTCTTCGTGCCTTTGTGGGAACTAGTGTTTCGAGTATAACTTGTTAGTGCGTAAATGCGTAGATGCGTTAGAGCGTAAAAAAAAACAGACCAACGGACCAACCGTTTAAAGTCTATGACTTTAAACGAACAGCATAGAGGGGTCACCTATGAAAAAATTACATCGTTAAATTAATATATCCTAAAAAACCACC
>CAZALG010000140.1:0-5781 GCA_964485935.1 uncultured bacterium
AGGAAAAGACTATCAGAAACTCTATCGATACACCTAATGGCTATGTCAGGATAAAATTTCCCGAAGGGTCTTACAGTAACTGGATTCAGAATTTACCTCTAAAAGAAAACCCGATGATTCTCGATTATAGAGGTTTTACGCTTAGTCGCGATTGTTTTTATAGTATTCTCGCGGTCGTCGATATGCCTCTTTTATTCAATTCGGATTTAGAGCAATGCGCGGATTATTGCATGCGATTTTGGGCGGAATATCACAAAAATATGAATAGATTAGACTCTCTCTATCTTTTCGATTACAGCGGAAAGAAGAAGAAATTCGCGGAAAGCGGCAAAAGTTACCGCGGTTTTTTAAAGTGGGCTTTTTCATGTTCGAATTCTTACTCATTAAAAAGAGGCTGTGAGAAAGTAAGCAAGCATGAACTTATACCCGGAGATATGATAGTTCAAAATGAGAGCGGAGGAATAGGTCACGTTTCCGTAATACTTGATATTTGTAAGGCAGGAAAAGGGAAAAAGTTATATTTAATCGGTTACAGTTTTATGCCCGCACAGGAATTCCACATAGAAAAAGCAGCGAGCACAAGGGGGGTCGGAGGCTGGTTTACTCTTCGGAAATATTTTGAATACTTAGAGGCATATTTACCTCTCGGAGAACCTATCCTTCGGAGATTTGAACCTTCTTTTTTCATTGAAGAAAGTTCGAGAGCCATCGAGAAATGGGACGTATTTGAGAAGGAGGTAAGAAATCAGACGATCTCAAAAGATTCAGCCAAAAAAGTTTTTCCATCTTTGTATACCGAGCTGAAAAAGTATGCGGAAAAACATAAATTTGATACCTCAACAACTTCATGGGCTTTCCCTGTTGCGGGATACGGTATAAACGCAATAGGTAAAGGCGGTTTCAAACCGGATATTTATTACGGTGGTTCGACCATAAAAGGATACAACTTTTATGACGGGAATAAACACGGAGGTCATCCAGCCTATGACATTTTTATTCTTGATAAAAATCAGGATTGTCTGGATGATGATAGCGGTCAGCCGGTAAATATTACTGCTCCTGTCGATTTAATGATACTATCGTTTTTTAAAGATTGGGTAAGGGGTTCCGGGATAAGAGGCGGAAATTACGTTTGGGCTCTTGACCCAATCGAGAATCAAATATTTTATTTTGCTCATCTGGATTCCATCTTTGTCAAAGGAGGAGACCTTTGTAAGAAAGGCAAGCCTATAGCCACAATGGGAAGAAGCGGCAAGAATGCCTGGGTAAAAAGATGCCCAACGCACCTGCACATGATGGTTCTAAAAATCGACGGAGAAGAACTCATTCCTCTCAATTATCTGCATCTATTAGAATAGCTCCCGGACGCTCAAAAAAATAGTAAAATTCCTGAGAATAAGAAAAAGTTTAAGTTGTTATTTTTCCGTTTTATATTCAGCTTCTAATTTCAATTTAAAAACATATAGCAATTTTCCACCCCCCTTGACTCCAATATTTTATTGTCTATAATTGGTTTCAGGAGGTCAAATGTCTATTTATGGCGGCATAAAAATGAATAGAAAAAATTTAACTGATGCAGAAAAAAATTGAAAATTCGCGCTCCGGAATAGAAATCGGTCCTGGAAAACGTATAATATTTAGCTTTTTTCTGTTTCTAATTGCGGTAATTCTTTTACTGCTTGCGGAAGGTGTTCTCAGGCTTATCAACTACGGAGGAGATTTACGCCTATTCGTATCTGCGCCAGAGGAGGTCTCGGATTACTACCGCCTTAATCCGGATATCGGCAAACGCTATTTCTATAGACAATTCACTATCCCTAACCCTACTAAAGATCTGTTCCTGAAGAAAAAACCGGAAAATGGGTATAGAATTTTCGTACTTGGAGGATCTACCACTGCCGGATTTCCATATGGAAATAACCTGATGTTTTCCCGGATCCTGTGGCGGAAACTTCAAGATACATTCCCGGGGGAACGCATTGAGGTTATAAATACAGCCATGGCAGCTGTAAACAGCTACACCTTGCTTGACTTCACCGATGAAATCCTCAAATATGAGCCTGATCTCATACTCATTTATGCGGGACACAATGAATTCTATGGGGCACTTGGAGTAGCATCATTTGAGTCAATAGGACAGAGCAGATGGTTTATTAAAACTTATCTAAAAATAGAGCACCTGCGGTTGTTTCGTCTGCTGAGAGAATTCATCAGTAAGGTAAAATCGATATTTAAACGAGATATTACAGATTATACAGAGGACCTTACGGCAACTCTAATGGAGCGAATTGTCTCAGAACAGGTTATTCCTCTGGAGAGCGAATTATACGAACAAGGGAAAAAACAATTTATAAGTAATATTGAGGAAATCCTGGAAATAGCCGCTTCGGCGAATGTACCTGTCGTACTGAGCGAGCTGGTCAGTAATGTGGGGGACCAACCTCCGTTCCGCTCGGTAGAGTCAGACGCCTTTACCCCGGCAAAAAAAGTATATCAGCAAGCACAGGAGCTGGAAGCTAAGGGAAATTACAACAAAGCCCGTCAACTATATTTCCGTGCAAAAGATCTTGACGCCCTGCGATTTCGGGCAACCGAAGATTTTAATAACATCATCCATGAATCTGCCTATAAACACAAATCCCCGGTAGTGTCCATGAAACAGATCTTTGAGAGCCATTCTTCCAATAACATAATTGGTAATAAGTTAATACTCGAACACCTTCATCCGAATGTGGACGGCAATTTCCTTATAGCAGAGGGTTTCTATCAAACGATGCTAGAGGAAGGATACATCAGCTCTAAGTGGGACAGCACCCTCATAAAAAGTGCTGATGAGTATAAAAAAGATTGGGGAATAACAGCCCTTGATACGGTTTATGGCAATCTGAGTATCCGCTGGCTCAAGGGTGGATGGCCGTTCCAGCCTAAGGAATTACAGAATACGAGTCTTGCCACCTATATACCGAAAAACAAGGTAGACTCGGTAGCACTGCAGGTACTGGTGGACAATGAAGTCGGAGTTGAAGTGGGACATCTTACCCTGGCGCGACACTATCAGGATCGCAAAGAATACCAGAAGGCTTACCAGGAATACCGAGCACTTATATATACAATACCCCATGAGGTAATGTTCTACGAGGGTGCGGCACAGATGCTGCTAAAGTCGAACCGGGAAGAAGAAGCCATTTCAATTTTGGAAGAATCGCTGCGGATTACAAAAAACGATTTTGCCATAAAGCACCTCGCGCGCTTGTATCTTGCTAAGGGCGATGTTAAAAAAGCCCTATCCTGTTGCGCGAAAGCGGATCCCGCCCTGACGAAGCATCAGGATTTCCTGAATACTCTTGCGCATGCCTATATCGCTTCCGGACAATTAGACGGATTTAGAAAAGTTCTGGAACATCTAAACACCCATAAATCCGTATCACTCCAACCGTTTCCGTATCATGTTTCAACAGAAACGCAAAAGCTGGGACAACAATACAATTCCGCTTCCACTGTTTTTTTAAAGGAAAGAGATTTCCACACTGCTTTCCTATTATTAAACCAATCCCTGAATATAAAAGAGACAGCATTTGCAGATAAGTGGATCGGGCAGATATTGATTATCCGGAAGCAGTTTAAACAATCGCTCCCCTATTTGCAAAAAGCCGAAGTTATGGGACTTACGGATTCGGATTTGTACTATAATCTAGCAGCAGCGAACTATTATCTTGACCAGAAAAAAGAAGCGGTTCGTTATTTAAATAAGCTAAAAAAAATAAATCCAGACCATCCGGATCCCTCGGGTTTGCTGGACAAATTGAATTTAAAGTGAGTAAATCTATGTATATCCTGGGCATCTCAGCATTTTATCATGACAGTGCCGCTGCCTTAACCCGGGATGGCTCTCTTATAGCTGCAGCTCAGGAAGAACGTTTCACACGCATAAAACACGATTATCGATTTCCGAAAGGCTCCATAAATTACTGTCTGCAAGAGGAAAAAATCTCACCATCTGATTTAGATTATGTAGCTTTTTACGACAAACCGTTCCTGAAATTCGAACGCATTCTTGAATCTTATCTGCAATACGCTCCGAGAGGCATTCAGTCCTTTATAAAAGCCATGCCAGTATGGATAAAGAAGAAAATATGGATAAAAAGCCTGATTAGCGAAGCACTCCCTGGGTTCAAAGGTAAAATACTCTTCCCGGAACATCACCGATCCCATGCAGCTTCGGCTTTCTTTCCGTCTCCCTTTTCTGAAGCCGCTATTGTTACCACGGACGGAGTCGGAGAATGGACCACAACCAGCATCGGCTTTGGAAGGGAAAATTCTATCAAACTCTTACAGGAACTTAAATTTCCTCACTCTCTCGGAATGCTGTATTCAGCATTTACCTACTACACCGGCTTCCGGGTAAATTCGGGGGAATACAAAGTAATGGGGTTGGCACCCTACGGGGAACCAAAGTATGTCCAAACTATTCTTGATAATCTTATCGATATAAAGCAAGACGGCTCATTTAAGCTCAATCTGGATTATTTTAACTTTCCGGTAGGGCTTACGATGACTAATCGGAATTTTAACCGACTGTTCGACGGCCCTCCGCGTAAGCCGGAAAGCCAGACAACCCAAAAAGAAATGGACCTGGCGCGATCTGTGCAGGAAGTAACCGAACTCGTTTTGAAACGGATGAGTTTGCATGCTAAAGAAGTAACAGGAGCCGAATATTTAGTTCTGGCAGGTGGAGTGGCGCTAAATTGTGTGGCTAACGGAAAACTACTGCGCGAGACCGGTTATAAAGATATCTGGGTTCAACCGGCAGCCAGTGATGCCGGCGGCGCACTGGGCGGCGCTCTGGCGGTATGGTACGAATACCTATCCAATGCACGCATAGTCGAACAAGGGAACGATTCCCAAAAAGGTTCCTACCTGGGACCAAACTTCAGCAACTCAGAGATACGGGAATTTCTAGATAGCCATCATATCCCCTTTCACCAGTTGTCAGATACAGAATTAATAAAACAGACAGCGGAATTGCTGGCAAAGGGGAAAGTAGTCGGTTGGTTCCAGGGCCGGATGGAATTTGGTCCGCGAGCACTGGGGTCACGGAGCATCCTGGGAGACCCGCGTTCCCCGGAAATGCAGAAGAAGATGAATCTAAAGATTAAATTTCGTGAATCTTTCCGACCGTTTGCGCCGTCCATACTAATTGATGCCTTGAAAGAATATTTCCAGTTCGACCGGCCCAGTCCATACATGCTTTTTGTCGCGGAGGTAGCCGAGGATAAACGACGCACCATGAGCCAGGAAGAGCAGCAGTTGTTCGGAATCGACAAACTGAACGTAGTACGGTCAGAAATTCCGGCAGTAACGCACGTAGACTACTCCGCTAGGCTGCAAACAGTTGACCGAAAAACCAATGAAAGATATCACGCTCTGTTGACTGAATTTGCCTCACAGACCGGCTATCCCGTTCTGGTTAATACGTCTTTCAACGTCCGGGGGGAACCCATTGTCTGCACTCCCCTGGACGCTTATAAGTGTTTTATGCGAACAGAAATGGACAATCTGGTACTGGGAAACTATCTTCTGCATAAAACAGAACAGCCGGAAACCATACCGGGAATCTCCTGGAAAGATGGGTTCGCAAAGGGTAGATTCACACCGAAGGAATCAGCAGCCATGGATAAATCAAAATTCAAAGACCAGAGGGAATGGAAAAAATTCGGGATTGGACTTTCAATTATTCTAACAATCCTCGGAACTATCCAATGGATAATGGGAAAATCTCTG
>CAZALG010000141.1:0-5747 GCA_964485935.1 uncultured bacterium
TTGCCACGAAGTATGCCTGGGCAGTAAATCTATTCCTTCACCATATTGTTTTCTGGTAAATACATCCCATAATTTAGAAAATGTGGTCGGATCCGCTTCATTGATGTAGGGATTTGCCTGCGCCCTTATCATCAAATAAAAATATGCCGAGAAACCTATGAACGTCAAAACCAATACTATTCCTATAAATCGAGGGTCCTTTAGAACTTTCCAATCAATTAAAATCAAAAATACTAAAACTCCGGGAACAATCAACAAAGGAAGCAAATGAACGCCCATCGATAAAAACAATAAATACGCCAATAAAAGCAAATAATTATTGTCTCCTTTTTCCCGCCTGTGCTCACTCCAGTGCAAGGTCAGCCACAATCCCAACACAAGTATTAGTATCGATAAAGCATATACTTCCGCTTCGACTGATGAATCCCACACGCTAAAACAGAGCCCGGCTCCAATAGAGGAAAAAAGAGCAATAAGGTGTGTCCCCAATAAATGCTTTTTACCTTTATTTTCTTCAAACCTGCTCAACACTTTTAAAATTATTAAATATAAAACAGCGCCGGCTAAAGCCGCTGACACGGCTGAAAGAAAATTTACCCTCTTTGCTACTTCCTTAAAAGGAAAAAGAATATCAAAAATTCGCCCCAAAAGGACATAAAAAGGTGTACCGGGAGGATGAGGGACTCCTAATATGTGGGAACAGCCTATAAATTCACCACAATCCCAGAGGGAAACCGTAGGAGCAATGGTATACAAATAAATGCTTAACAAAACCACAAAAACAGCCGCAAAACAAAATATTTTTATTCTTTTAAAATTCATGTTTTAAAACCACCTTTTATTTTAAGTTATGTTTTAAGCATTTTATTATAACAATGAATACCATTATGGCAAGTGAAAAAAAATTCCTCCCCACCCCAAAATTTTTACGGGTAGACCAGCGCGCCCAAAGCGAGGGTTAACCGTTCAGAAGGACGTCTCGGAAGCCGAGCGGCCACGGTCTCTTGAAATATTTATATTGCAAGAGGAGCGAGGCCGAGAGCGAACGGCAATTTTCTCGGCGGGAAAATTGACCGCGTTCCTGATGAATGGTTTGCCCTCGCTTTGAAAGGCATGTAAGGTAAATACGTGATCATCTGTATCCCTGCGATCTTCGTATCTTGCTGCCTTAATGGCTCTCCCCTTTTCTACTCTGAATAAATTTCACAATCGAAGCTGCAAAGAAGAGTAATATAACAATGAAAAGAAGTGGGGAATACCAGTAAATTCCGGAGAATATCCAGAGAAGCAAAACCACAGTAATAATTATAAGAAACTCCTTGGGTCTTAAGGCAAGTTTGAACAAACACAGCACCTTAACAAGTCCCTTACCCAAACCCCTGAAAAGCGGCATAAATATCTTCCTTTTCCGAAAGATAATAAAAAGTAAAATTGCAATCAGAAGTATAACTATTGCTCTGATTATTAACTCATTAGCATAAGTAAAATCTAAAAACAAAGCCTCTTCTCTCTCCACAAGCTTCTTTTCGAAAGTATACTGAACACCGGAGATGGGAACATTTACTTTTACAGAAAGCAGGCCCGCCTTGCCAGCAGCAAAAAATCGAGTACTAGCTTTATCCAACTTCTTAACTACGGGTTCCTTAGGAGCGGGCATGGACATAGCTTTCTCCTCCGATAAAGTTATTTCTGCTTCATCGCCCAATACCGCCCCCTCTTCCGCATCATCCCAATCAGCTGTAATCACTTCTTCGATTATAGGTTCAACAATCTTAGGTTTAAGATTCCCTCCAAAGTTCATATAGTCATAATTAACCGGCAAATAAAGAGTCCATTCTGCTTTATTGATTAAAATATCAGTAGCCGGGAAGTAATTTTTCTTTTTCCCCAGGAAATTAAAGCCTTTTACTTCTTCTGTATAAATAAGCTCAATATCAAAAGGCGTAAGCGAGCCGTCAATTCCTCTTTCCGACCTTGCAAGCGGAATCAAAACCCTCCCATCATCACCTTTTGAAGCCTTTTCTCTTTTACCGTTAACATAAACACTCCAGATACTAACATCGTCCGGTAAATCAACTCTTAAGAATTGATCCCAGAGATTCTGCATCGTAAACGTAACCTGATGAACCATCTTACCGTCTTCCATAAATAACGTAATCCCTCTTGCCATATCGATAAAAGAGGTAAGAGCCTCCTCTTTCTCATACTTGGTAATACGAACCACCATATTGAAAGGATGCCTTAAGTATTTAAAAGCAAAGAGAATTGGTCTCGCGGAAAGATTGCTGAGCTGGGCAGGTATTTTTTGAAAATCTATTCTCTCCAGGTTACTAAATTCCTGAACCTCGGCTTCCGCATCACTTTTTACCACTCCTGCAACATAACCCGATTCTCTCAATGCTCCCAGAACCTCAAACCCTTCGAAGTCTGCCACCATCGACTCCTCCGGTAATAATCTCTCTGATTTTAAGGTCAATATTTTTGTTCCTTCAAAGGGATACTCGAAAGATATATCAAGAAGTTGCCTTGCTTTTTCCTCTCTAATGCTCCAATCTTCCACTCCTTGCCCTCCAGCATCAACAACCTGATAAGCCTCCGGCACAATAAGAGAGAGAAGATTAACCTTATTCTGCATCACGTTCAATTCAATCCTGGTAGTTACACTAATTGCATCTGCTTCTATAGAAAGGAGATTAAAAACTTCGGAGTATATTCTCGCGGGACCTCTCTCTATTCTTTTATCTTCCGTTTTCCAGGAAACGTTCATATACGAAGCAGGTGAAAGATAGCCTCTTAATACAGTATGGCCTTTTGCTTCTGTTTTTCTGACCTCCTGAGTATTTTGTATACTAACTTCAATACCCGCCCTTGGAATGTCAAGAGTTAAGTAAGTAATAGGCGTCTCCGGAATATTAAAACTCAACCCCGGACTTCCCTTATCCGGTGAAGAGTTAACAGAAAATCTCACACTCACTGAATGCCGACCAGTGACATTTGTGGAAAGATAATGCCAACCTCCTTCGGTTATCATAGAAGCAGGTCTTCCGTCAAGCTGAACTCGTGAAATAGCCAAACCTTCCTGAAAAAGAGGAATCTTCAGATAGGACTCTTTGTCTCTTTTAAAAATCTCGAAATCCAGGGAAACGGTAAAAGTAGTACTCGCATCTCTCATTACACCATTGTACCTAGCTCTTGTTATTATATACTCTCGGGGGGCTTTGAGGTCTACAGGGGAAGGAGGTTTCATTCGGTCAAGAAGTTTTTTAAATTCCTCTCTTGTGAGCACAACTTCCCCACTTTCCACCCGGTATTCGGGCTTGTATGTAGCTCCTGTCTGCTCCATCAATTTGGAAAATTCCTGCCAGGAAAGTCTTACCTCATCAGCGTCCAGCTTTAAAAGAGAGCGGAATTCTGCCCAATCAATGGTTATTTTCGAATCAGAAGAGCTATCAGCACCGAGTGTAAAACTAAAGAAAGAAGACAATAAAAGAAGATAAAAACAAATCGAAAAAATATAATTTCTAGTTTTTTTTGTTCTCATAATTTCACCCCTATTTCGCTTTGGCTTTCTTACTTCTCTTTGTTTTTCCTTTTTTCGTTGCAATAGTTTTTGTTTCTTTTCCAAATACTAACTCGGGCTTAAGCCAGACAAGCAGAAAAACAAGAACAAAAACAACAAAAAGGAATTTAGAAATAAAGAAGAAGATAAAAGATCCAACAATAAGAAGCGCCCTTACACCATCAGGGGTTCTTAACTTCATCCAGAAATCTTTTTTGGAACAAACCCAATTTCCAAATTTAAGAAAGAGAACTTTCATTTTAAATCTAAGACGATAAATGACACCGAGAATTATGATAAGGAAAAGGATTTCAATCAAAGAATATATCCACTTTCTTGTGTACTGAAAGTTCAAATACAGCTGTTCATCTTCAACGACTGTTTTTGCGAAACGATAAAGTTTTCCGGAAGTGGGCACTTCGATCTTGAAAAGCGCTACATCTGTTACCCCTCTATCTCTCTCCCTTTTTATATTTTCCGCAAAGCCGATTTCCTGTTTTACCTGATTCATTATATCAGTTTGTTCATTAGCCGAACTCAATCTGAAATTACTCTTAAGCATTCTCTGTGTTCTTTGTATTTTCTGATCTTCGATTTGTTCGGAACTCTCCCAGTTTTCGAGAGCCTGCTTGTATCCGCGCACCTCTGTATAGGTAAAAACTCTACCATCGCTCAACAAAGGACGGATTCCTGTTGCAATATCTTCTTTCTCGACATTTCCGCCAAAATGGAGGTAATGATATTCTAAGGGTAGGTAACAGGACCATAACATTTTACTTATTACAACATCAGCTTTGGGAAACAGAAGTTTTTTTGAACCAAAAAGAGGCAACGAATTGTTTTTATAATAGTAAAGAACCTCTACGTCAAATGATGCTATATTCTCACCCATAGCTCTTGAACGAACAAGAGGTATCATAAACTTACCCTCTTTATTTTTAGAAGGTATTTCTCTTTTACCATCAACATAAAGGCTCCAGATTTCGGCCTCGGGAGGTAAGCATAACTCCAAAAACTGCTTACCGGTATTGCGCATAGTATAAATAACCCGGTTTATGACTTTACCTTCTGCGAGTAAAACCGAAACAATACTGGCATTATCGATAACGGTGTTTACCATTGGAAGTTCTTCATGTTTAGTCACTTTTAGAGTCAGTAAAAATGGAAGCCTCAAATACCGGAGGCCCAGGATTAAAGGTCTTGCGGACATATTTACCAGCTCCAATGGCAATTCCTGTATATCCACAATATCGATATCTTCATTCTTTATAATCTCAGCTTCAGCCGCGCTTTTCTTTTCAATTCCAAGGAACCCTGTTTCTCTAACGGATTTTACCACCTGAAAACCATCAAAATCGATTTCTCCGCCCCCTCCTGTTAGAATCTTTTCCACCACCACCGTAAACACGACAGTGCCTTCTTTTTCTCCTCCGAAAGGAACGCTCAGAACTTTTTTCCCTTCGACTTCTTCCTCGTTCCAGTCCCTTATTTCCTGATAATTTTCCCCTCTAACGTACAAAACACTATAGCCCTGAGGGACATATACCTGCACACTGGAAATTGAATTCTGGAGAATATTAAGCTTGAATGTCGTTGTAACTCGCAGGGCATTATCCTCAACTGAAAGCAAATTCATAACTTCCGAATAGATCTTAGCTGGAACTTTCTTCTTCTCTTTTACAACTGTTCGATGGAGCCTTAACGCAACATTAGAAGTTGTAGAAAGAACAGCATTTACATTTGAATATTTACCTCTCTTCGAAACAGTCATATACTTGGCTTGAGGTATTTCTACCCGGGCGTCAGTTACAGGAATATCGATATTGAATAAAGTAATTGCGGTTTTCGGAATAGTAAGATTTAAAACATCAGGGCCTTTTTCAAGTTCGGTTTCAATTGAAAATGAAAGGGTAACTTTATGCTGACCAATTCTGTCAGTGGTCATTACGTACCAACCATTTTCAACCATAACAAGAGCGGGGTTACCATCTAATTCTATTTTCCTAAGAGCGACACTCTGAGGCATAAGCTGAATTTTGGGATAGTTCGTTCTCTCTTTTTTAAATATTTCCAGATCAAATGTTACGTCAAAAGTAGTACTGTTTTGACCCATAACTCCATTATATTCCGCCCTCGTTATAAGATAATCTCCCGGAGGAATAATCGGAGAAACATCCGGTTTTTTCAT
>CAZALG010000142.1:0-5723 GCA_964485935.1 uncultured bacterium
AATCTCTCGTTTTACTTTAGCAACAGACATTTCCCTCTGTTATTTTCTATATTAGGATCTATTGGGCTGTTTTTTTACAAAAACCAATTAAAAAATAAAATAGTACTGCTTATATGGTTCCTTGTTTTCTGGGGTATTTTTCTATTTTTCTATGCGGGAAGTTATAGATTCGGTCAGGATGTACGTTATTCAATACTATCATACCCGGCTCTTTCTATTTTTACCGGATTAGGGGTTAGTTACTTAGCAAATCGTTTAGGGAACAAATTAAAGCGGATAAAAGCGCTTATGATATTTTTAATCATATTTAATTTTACCTGGTTTTTGCCTTTTGCCAAAGCGGAAGGAGAAGAAGCATGGGCAGCGAGGAATGACCACAAGTATGCTGTGGAGTTCTCACAATTACTACCCTTCAATTCGATCATTTTCACTCATACTCCGAATATATTTTTGTTGAATAAAAAAAGCGCTATACAAAGTTCAGCTGAGACTTATAATCCGGGGACAGTAGAACAACTTCAGAACAGATTCAAAGGGGGTGTCTATGTTCACTATAATTATTGGTCGAATGTGGACGATCCCGCACAGAAAGGATTTACGGAAAATATACTGAACAAATATGATTATAAAACAATAAAAGAATACTACTACAGAGATTTCAAGTACGGTTTATATAAAATAATAAATATTAAAGAGTAAAGGAGGATTGATGGCAAAGTATATAGTTGGTAAGGGTATCTTACTGTTTTCCCTGATACTACTTACTTTAACCTGTAAAAAGACAAAAATAGAAGGACCTGCTATACGTTTCGAAAGCGAAGTTTACAACTTTGGAGAAGTCGAAAAAGGAGAAATCGTATCACATACATTTTCATATTATAATCCAGGGTCCGATACTTTAGTAATTGAAAAGGTTAATCCTTCTTGCCCGTCGTGCACTCATGTTGAAGAATATGATAAAATTGTAGTTCCTAGAGGAAAAGGAAAGATGCGGATAACATATAAGGCATCCGGAATTCCACGTTTTGTCGACCATAAAATTTACGTTACCACTAATATTCTCAACACAAAGAGAATTGTTCTAATGCTGAATGGAAATATAATAGAAAGAGAAGTAAAAATTAATACCATCGAAGTAGTGCCTAACCCTCTAGATTTTGGAAGATTAGAGCCCACGGATTCTATCCGGGAGAGTAAAGTCAGAGTGAAGAATTTCTTTGAAGAAGCGCTTTATATCACTGACGTAATTCCCCAAAATGAAAAAACAGAAATCCTGGTCGGGATCGCTCGGGAAGGGAAGGAATACATAATCACTGTAAGACTTCATTCTCCTTTTAAAAAAGGAGAAAATAGAGAAACAATTACCTTAAAAACGAATCTCGAAGCAAGACCCGAAATTCTTGTGCCTTATGTTTATTCTTTCAACCCGGAAGAATAGTTAAAAGACAATAATAAATGAGACTATAATTTTTTATACCTGCACTCTCTCTCTTATAAATAATAAGCAGATCTACAAAGTTCAATTTCGGCAGTAATTTTTAGCCCGTATCTATTCAGATTTTATTTTTTTCTAAAAACAAAACGCTTCGAGCCCAGATAATTGAAAACTGTTCCGAAAGCGACACCACAACCTTGAGCGATTACTTTATAAGGAACATCAAAAAAGTATAGTATTAAATTCAGTACAATTAAATTTATCGCAAGGCCTAATGCCGTTGTTATGATGAATTTAACGTAACCGAGAAAAGAAAGTTTCTTGTCTTTCATAATTTTACCAAAAGTCCACTTATGATGCAAAACGTAATTTTGCGCCCCGGCTATCAAAAAACTAACAACGGCAAATACATTTGTCCACAATCCAAAAATGTCCACAAACACATAAAAGATAGTAAGATTTGTCAGAGTTCCTAAGAAACCTACAATAGCAAATTTAAAAAAAGAATGTTTTAAAATATATATCGATTTTTCAAACATTTAATTCTTTATTGGGCTTTTTTACATTGGATTTTAAAAATTTTATAATCATTTCAATAAAACCACTCTGCACCGCGGCAAGAAAAAAATCATTGGAAACAATATCGCAATCTCCGATCGCCAATACATTATCAGTAGCAATTAAAAAATCTGGCTTTTCTATATCTTTCGGATCTTTCAACTTAAGAGTATGATTCAAACCGAATCCCGCTTTACAAGCAAATGATTCTTCAGAATTTCTAAAATATATTTCCTTATTTATATTACCACCTAAAAGTTCGATCGCGCAGGCTCCGTGAAGATAAAGTCTATGCTTATTAAAAAAAACAGGAACATATAAAATATTTCCGTATTCATTGTCTTCAAAATTTACGCCGAAAAAAGGAAGAAATCTGACACCGTACTTCTCGGCAAGTGAGTTCAAGGGGTAGGATATCGGATTGATTTTAAGCGGCTTAAAAAAAAGATGCCAGGATTCGGCATAGCTTTTAACGCTCGAATACATATCTCCAAAAAAGACAGCTTTTTTAGATTTTGACAGCTCGTCTATAACTTTATCCGGAATTCTTTTTAAAGGAGTAAATACAATAACTCCATCATCTCCAGCTACTTCCATACCATCTTGATACTTGAGAACAGAGAAGCCCGCCCTATTGAGCGCTTCTAAAAATCGCGAATAATTTTCGAAACAACTTCCGTTTCCAAAAATAAAAACTCTTTCTGAACTCTGAGTTTTATCAGAAAAAGGTAAATCTTTTGACTGAGACGTATCCACCCGCAGCGGTAGAATATCAAGAATTAGGCCTTCTATAAACTCCCTGGTTTTAGGGGCGGAGAAAGCCAGGGGATAAACCCCTTTCCACCTGTAATCCGGATTTGCGTTCCACAGAAATTCCGAATCACCAATTATCGCTATTTTACCCTTACCATAAATTCCCAATCCTGCAACGATATGTTCGCCATTTAACGAAGTAAGAAGAACCTTGCAACTCTTTTCTCTCATCGCCGTCAATTCCGCGGCATATAATAACACCGGTCCTTCGAAACCGGAAGGGAGTCTGGTTCTGAGCCATCTCCCTCGCGTACCGGGAAAGCTATCGCTTTCAGGAACCACATGATTATTACTTATCTCCCAACCTGCACCATGTATAAAAGGCCTTAAAAAGTCAGCCGAGCCATATTTATTATCATGCTCACCTATAATCAATAATTTCCCTCCGCGGGCGACAAAATCGAATATGTGTTTAATTTCTTCCCCGGTAAAACTGGCTTCCATAGCCACACCGATTACTAAAAGTGTATTCTCAGAATCAAGATACGGAAGTACTTCTCCATATGGCTTATGGTTTTCTGCGGTTCTGTACCCCAGGTCTTTAAGAAAAAGATTTAAAGAAGAATATCCGACGAACCCGGTATCTTTAATAGGCCAAACCTGTTCTTTAAAAGCATCGAACAAAACCAAAGAGCATTTTTCGCTTTTTGGCCGTTTGCACGTAACTGTAAGTAGAAATAGAAGAAGAAAGATTATTTTAAAAAACTTCAAAGTTTTAAAATCCTTCCTTTATTTTTAAGAACATATTTAAATCAGACTCTATCTCTGTCCTTTTCTTCCACAGGTGCTGCATCCCCCGGGCTCTGACGGTTCAGGCAGACTGGCGAGTTCTATTTCCTCTGTTATAGCTTTATAAGCTTCCACATCAATATCGCTATCAGGGTAAGGTTGTATGATGCGCAGAAGCCGACCGTCACTATCCCGTTCTACCAGATATTCTATTCCACTATCCCTAAAGGCTGGCGTAAAGAGACGGTCATACGCCGGTCCTGCTTTACCGTCCAACACGACAAACCATTTAACCTCATTCTTTGCCGCATACATAAGATGTTTGCTATCAGAACTAAAGGCAGCACCCTTGCTAATTTCTTCATATTCATCTCCCACCTCTTCCCCATCTATAACTATTAGCCACTTGCCTTCTTTCCTCGCTCCATAAAAAAGATGCTTTCCATCGGGACTGAATATAGGAGTACCGGCCGCGATATCATCGTATTTCCGCCCTTCTTCCCCATTTAATACAACGACCCATTTCTCATCTATGTACGCCGCATACGCAAAGCTTTTGCCGTCAGGACTGAGTGTTATACTTGCTCCGTCTCCTCCGATTCCGTCGTAGGGAGAACCTTCTTTTCCATCTATAATAACCAACCACTTTCCACCTTTCATTGCCCCGTATGCCACTCTATTATCATTGGGGCCGAAGATAACCGGATAAATGGATTTTTGCATTTCATACACGGGACCTTCATTACCATCAACTACTACTAAACGTTCTTTACCTTCCTTCATTACGCTGTACGCAATATGCTTGCTGTCCGAACTAAAAACGGGTTTATTTATCCCCACATACCTTTTCCCTTCTTTTCCGTCCAAAACGATACTTTTACTCACGTTATTATAGAAAACCATGTAAACAAGGTGTTTACCATCCGGGCTAAACAACGGCTCACTCGTACTGGGATAAAAAGGTCCGGCTTTACCATCAAGTACAAAGGATTGTTTATTATCCTTTCCCGCCGAATAAACAAATTTCCTACTATCCGGACTAAACGCAAAGTAATCTACAAAATCATGCCCGTCTTCCGGAAAAGCTTTACCATCTAACACGACAAACCATCTATCGCCCTTTCTTGCTCCATAAGCAAAGCGTTTACCGTTTGGGCTAAAAGTAACAGCACTCCGGCTTACCTCATCGTAAACCGGCCCTTCCTTACCATCTAATACCATACACCAATTCGAACCCTTTCTTACCGGATAAGCCACCCTCTCACCTTTGGGGCTCATCTCGATAAAACTTACATCGTCGTATTTTACGGAGTCAGTCTTTCCGTCGACCACCACTATTAATTTGCCATCCTCAGTTAACTCTGCCCATGCGACGTGCAAATTATCTTCACTCCATCCGATTACAGGAGGATCCGTCAGTTTAACTCTTTTCTGCTTTTCTATCAACTTTTTTCTTTCTTCCTCTGCTAACCTCGCCTGTCTCATCGCGGAAATCTTTGGCCAATATAACATAACCTCCACGAAAGCTACAAGTAAAATTACAATTGCAACGTAAAGCCAGGTTATTTTCTTCATTTGAACAACTCCTTCTTTATATACTAATCAAAATCTTCTGAAACTAAAGCACAGCCCAAATATCAATCGGGCAGCTCATTTATCTCAACTATGCTTGGTCTGTCCTGTTTCGACTTACCCGCTTAGACACACACGAAAACCCGTGTCGGGGCCCTTGCCATTCGCTCTGAAGCTGCCCCGGAAAGACGATTCGCAGGCGTGGGCGCCGCCGATCCAACCACCACCCTTCCAGACCCGTCCTTCAGGGCCAATTTCATCACTCTCGTGCCAGTCCCAGCACCATTCTCTTACATTACCTGACATATCGTAAAGGTCTAACTCATTGGGTTTCTTAACACCGATAGATTTTGTTGTATTATGGTTATTCTCTATCACAGACCAGGACCATTCTCCCTTTAAGTATTCATCTCCAGAGTTTCTCCAATACCATCCTACTTCATCTACATTATTGCTTCCGCTGTATGTGTAACTCCTGCTATTCTTCCCTCCACAAGCAGCATATTCCCACTCCGCTTCGCTCGGCAATCGGTAACCATCAGCTCCCATATTGATTGTTACCGTCCATTTTATACTATCGATATCATTATCATTATTCGGGTCTTTTTTATTCTTG
>CAZALG010000143.1:0-5718 GCA_964485935.1 uncultured bacterium
TTCAAGTATCTTTTTTTCTTCTTTTGCTTTACTCATCACTCTGTCTAAATCTACTTCATAGCCGGCTCTACTTGATATCAATCTGCCTGTAGGATGAGCTAATATAGTAAGATAAGGATTTTCTAATGCTTTTTCCATTCTTTTTGTTACGTTTTTCTTAAAGCCCGAGTGTATTGCTCCAATCACAAAATCAAGTTTTTCCAAAATCTCGTCCCCAAAATCTAAGAATCCGTCGGCTAAAATATCGCTTTCTGTACCCTTGAGAATTCTAAAACCATCTAAATTTTCATTTAAAGCGTCTATTTCATCTATCTGCTTTTTGAGGGTCTCTTCAGTTAATCCATTTGCATAGACGGCGGATCTGGAATGATCTGTTATACCGATATAAGAGTAACCAAAATCTTTTGCAAATGACGCGAGTTCCTTTATGCTTTTCTTACCATCCGAGTATTTGCTGTGAGTGTGTAAATTGCCTTTAATATCGTTATAGTCTATTAACTCAGGAAGCTTCCCCGTAAGTGCTAATTCGATTTCTCCTCTATTTTCTCTGAGCTCGGGCGGGATAAAATCCATACCCAGAAGATTGTATATTTCTTTTTCGGTTTTTCCCGCCACCATCTTTTCTTTTTTAAAAACTCCGTATTCGTTAATTTTCAGGGCCTTTTTTATTGCCATGCCCCTTAATTTGACATTGTGGTCCTTTGAACCGGTAAAGTATAAAAGAGCAGCACCGTAAGATTCATTTGGAAGAAATCGCAGGTCCATCTGTATATCGATTCCTTTCAACATAACCGAGACTTTAGTTTTTCCGGATTCTAAAACTTTTTTTATTTCCGAAAAAGAAATGAATTCATCGATCACTTTTTGGGGCCGTGCTGTTTCTATAAGTATATCTATATCTCCCACGGTTTCTTTCATTCTTCTAAGGGAACCGGCAGGAGAAACTCTTTTAACTGATTTCAAATTCTTTAATTTTTTTAATATTTGCTGTACAATAGGAGTGACTTCTCCCAGAGTAAACCGCCGATTTTTTCCTGTCCGCTCTTCATGAAATTTAATATTTTCGAGAATTTTTTCTGCTTTTTTCTCTCCCAATCCCTCTATTTCTGAAAAGGAGCCATTTTCCATCACTTTTTTTAAATCCTGCAGGTTGTTTACTCCCAATTCCTTATGGAGTGAGTGGATAGTTCTTGGCCCTAGGTCTCTTATTTGTAAAAGATTAAAAAGGGATTCAGGGATATTTTTCAGGACTTCTTCAAGTTTCGTCATCTTGCCTGTTGTTAAGTATTCTTCTATTTATTTTGCAATGCCGGCGCCTACACCTTCTATTTCTGTGAGATTACCGTCTTTGTATATTTTTTCTATATCTTCAGGCAGGTCTTTTATCACATTGCCCGCTTTTCGGTAAGCACGGATTTTGAAAAAAATTTCTCCCGACAGGTCTAAACCGTCAGCGATTTTAAATAGCAAATCTGCAACCTCGCGGTTTCTCATTTATAATATTATAAAAGTTCTGGAGGTAAAAGTCAACCGGGAAAATATAAGCAAAGAAGTCGAATTTTGTTGATCGTCGGTCTGTTGGTCCGTCAAGTAAACAACAAAGAAATCCTGTAAATCTGCGTTCTGATTTTAGGATTTTGGATTTGGGGGTAGGGATTTAGTTAAAACAAAATAATTTTTTTCTCTGCGTCCTTTGAGTCTCTGTGGTGGTATATTCTTTTATCTCGCGATTTTTAGGATTTTTTCCTCATCGACTTTTTCTCCGTCTATTTCTAAAACCGCAAAATAAATACCCGGGTTTACATCTTCTCCCCAGGTAACAGGTTCTATATCTGGTTCAATAGTCGCGTTTATAAGGGTTTCTATTTTTCTTCCGAGTACATCGTAAATTGTTAATTTTACATTCGAAGTATTCTCAAGGATTAAAAGAATATCTGTTTTGTCTAAAAAAGGACTTCTAATGTCCAAGAATTGGGGTTCCACTTCTTCGTCCTCAGGAGGTTCAATAGTACCGCTTGTTCCCCCTGATATTGCTATTGCAAAAGGTACTCTGCCGTTTGGAACATTGTGACCTCGAACAGATATGCGGTAAATTCCGATTCGCGTGGGTGTTGGCAGCCATACAACTTCGACGTTGTTTACTCTGTCGGGAGATCCACCTGTAGCAGAAAAACCATTTGAGAATACATTGCCCCTGTATCTGTTGCCGTCAGGTGCAGTTATTATTAAGTCGAGGTCATTTACAAGAGCGGGGTCTGCTAAAGCCATTGCGGCTGTATCACTCCACGTGAGTACGAATTTTAATGATTCGGTATTGTTTATTATAGATACTATATTTATAACTGAATCTCCAGTAGATACACCTGTTGAGTTATCCAGGACAACCAGTGCTCTGGATTCTCCGGAAAAGTAGAGTGCGTTATCCAGCACTACTCGTCCCCAGCCTTCTGCTCTGTTGGGCACGGGATTTCCTATTCCTCCACTCGTTCCCATATCCACTGTAGAAGCAATTAAAGTGGCTTTAACAAGAGCAGCAGAAGGTTCAAAAGAATTTCCAGATGAGGTATCCCCTGTAGGATGAAAACCATCTTTGAAGTATTCTCTTATCATAGCGCAGGCAGCGGATATATGAGGTGCTGACTGTGATGTTCCTGCCATTCCAATGAGATTTGGATGAGCCGAATCTCCTGCCCAGGTTGTGTTTGCTTTACCCCCCCATACGAAATGTCTGCTCTCATCGAAAGGGTCGGTTCCTCCCGGTGTTACAACATCGGGTTTTATTCTTCCGTCAGCTGTCCATCCTCTGGAAGAAAAGCTGGTTATGGAGTCTGCTGAAACATCGAAGCTTGGAAGCCACGAAGAACCCACAGAGATACAATTTTTAGCCGTAGAAGGCGGCATTATGGTATTGGAATCTGGTCCTTTGTTTCCGGCCGAAACAACCACCACGAAGTCTTTATTGTTCCATACCATATTATCTATATCTATTGCTGCTCCCAGATACTCTCCTGAAGGGCTTTCATAGTTCCAGGAATTTTGATGTATTTTTGAATTGTAAGTGTTATATGCTTTATCCATAGCGGCTTGGAAGTCAAAGTCTCCCAGTTTGCAGGTATCCGATTCCGTATAACCAAAGTCCTGTACATAAAGTCTTACGGGGAAATGATCTACTATATTTCCTCTGGTTTGTCCTCCCCAGTCGTAGTAGTGCATAAGATTACCTCCATTAGGATGATTGTCGGCTATAGAAAGATTTCCGGCTATAATCGTGGCAACATTTGTTCCGTGATTACATCCACCCGGTTCGTTAGGAGAAGAAACTTCCTCGAGGTTTCCTCCTTCAGCAGTATAAGCCTGGACTACTATGTGAGAAGGCCCGGGAGGGTCATCTTCCGGGTCCTGAAAAAAAGCGTTCCAGTAATCGAGTCCCGAATCGAAAATTGTTATAATTTCTCCTTCACCGGTTATACCTTTATCTGCTAGGGTTTTGCCATTTGTGACCGTATCCCATGGTTCCCCTAAATCATCGTCTTCTTGAATTGTAAAGCTGTCCGTAGGAACCTGTAAGGAATATCTCCAGGTTGAAGAAGATAGAACCTTTTTTGAATATGGTACAATGGATTGGACTTCACTTAAATTCGCCAGAGCGTTTAGTGAATCGGGGGGAATTCTTATTATCATTCTTTTAGAACTTTTCTGGATTTGCTGAATATCAGAGCCCCATTTCTCTAATTCGTTAGCGATGCCGTCGAGTGAGATATCTTTGAAAAATCTTATTGAAAGATGAAGTAGCGAGTCGTTTGGAATCCAGAGGATGTCTTTTGTACAATTGCATCGCTGCACTTTTATCTTTTTTACTTTATTATTTTCAATTACGGTGGTAGCCGTAGGTAATGTATTTTCTACTTCATTGCTCCTTTTTTTGTAAACATTCGGATGGATTTTATACTCTGGATGAAAGATTCCGATCCACCTTACAAACGGGAATTTTTCTACTTTGTTTTTTTCTTCGGGTGTCATTTGAATAATGTATGCAAAGTGTGGAACATAGGAGTGGAAAATGCCTCCTTCCGCACTGATTTTATTTTTCCAATTTTGATAAATGGGGCCTGTAAATTGTACAATATAATAGTTTTCTCCTTTAGATTCAGATGCTCGCATTTTTTTGCTGAATTCCGGAGGATTTTGAAGCGGATCAAATTTTTTGTTTATAAAAGAAATAGTCATATCTTCCGAATAAAGGATATTGGAAGAGAGTATAATAAGTATTGCTAAGATTTTTTTCATAGGACCTCCCGGGTTATACTTAACATTATTAAAGACTTTCATCTGTATGTCAAGTATTTTTCTATAAAAGACTAAAATTAGCCGCCAAGATACTAAGACACAGAGAATGTTAGCGTTAAATCCTATTATAAAAAAAGGCGGAGTTTCCTCCGCCTTAGTTATATTCTTTGTTGGTGGTTTTAGTTTAAGTTTAGGTTTTTTGCTATCTGGTACTCTTCTCTATAGTGTGCGAATCTTTTATTTGTTAATTTCATTTTTAACCTCCGTTTATTTGTTAGGTTAGACGCAGAGATAAGAATTTTGTTTCAAGATTTTCATAATGTAGCATATACTGCAAAAGGTCCTACTCAAGATGCCATACAAGAGAGAAGTCTACAAGCTGACTGCCGAAGGAGGTGAGAGTTGTGCTGTAACCATAATCCGAAGATGAGTGCCAGATACCAGATAGCGCTCCGACATTAACAGAAAAATTGTCGTTAATAAAATGTTCAATACCGAGCCCAAAAAGAAGAGCATAACTGTCAGCGCCTTCGCCGCCGAGGAGTAAACCGCCTAATTTCAGTAAAAGATTCGACCGTTCTTTTCTTATAGGTTTGAAATTGGCTAACATTGAGGCGGCAACTAAGTGGGAAGAACCGTAATCGTCGTATGATATATTGTAGAAACCTATAGATGGTTCTAAGCTGAGATAGTTATTTACGCCAATTTGAACGTTAGAAAATGTAATTATCGGAGAACCCCAAAAACGGACACCCATACCGAATTTTCCGGCAGTGTCATAAGCGCTAAGACTTAAAGAAGACACAACGATACTTAGCAATGCTAACTTTTTCATAAATCCTCCATTTTTGACACCAACAAAGGTTTTGCATTTAGTTTACTATACATTTTTTGTTTTTCCTGTTGGTAGCATTTTAGTTTTTTTATAATTTTTAAAGAAGCTATTAAAGATGCCATACAAGCGAGAAGTCTACAAGCTGACTGCCAATGCTTGTTAAAGAAAAGCTTTCGGAGTACACATCATCTTCGGGATTGCTTCGCCAGTAACCGGATAGAGCTCCTACATTAACCGAAAAATTATCGTTTACAAAATGTTCTATGCCGAGTCCAAACAAAATAGCATAGTTGTTGGTTGTAGACGAATAATCGTAGGAATAGCCATTATATGAGTAGGCGTAGGAGCTGGAATTTCTGGCGTATAAGCCTCCAAATTTTATTAAAAGATTCGCTCTATCTGTTCTTATGGGTTTAAAATTTGTGAGGAGTAATGCGAAAAATGTATTATCTTTAGAGGTAGAAAAACCTCCGTCATAATCCCTCTCACTTTTTGTTGTATAATAACCCACAGAAGGTTCGACTTCAATTAAATTGCTTATACCATATTTGATATTAGTAAACGTAATTATCGGAGAACCCCAAAAACGGACACCG
>CAZALG010000144.1:0-5669 GCA_964485935.1 uncultured bacterium
TCAAAGAATTCTGGATATTCTTAACAAGGGAATTACTGTTGAGCAAATAGAAAAAGTCCTTAAGTTATGCAAAAAATATAATATAAAAGCATATTGTAGTTTAATTGTAGGGGTCCCAGGAGAAACATATAAAGATTATCTTATTACTGTAAAACTAATGAGTAAATTAAACCCGTATTCGTACAATTTCAATGTTTTTGTAGGAATCCCCAACAGCCCTCTCTATAAATATGTTTTAGAGAATAATCTTTATGAATATATTGACGATTTGGGTTTGGTTTATCTTCCCGGTTTTGACATAAAAGCAAGATTCTTTTATGGCAAGGATAGCAAGGAGTTTGTCGATTACGATTTTAAGAAAAGAACCAATTACGATTTGAAATTGTTGAGCATTCTAAAAAAAAGGACAATAAAGAAAAATTTACGTAAATATCTTTCAAAATTCACACCACATTTTGTTAAAAATAAAAAAAAGAGGAATTTTTTGAGACAATTGTGAAAATTAAACAGAAGTTAAGAGAAGCAAAAAGAAAAAACATAAATACTGCCTTTTTTAAAAAGAAAACTCCCTGTAAATTTATAAAAGTCAAAAAGATTCAACCCCAAAGTACATTTTTTTTATCAGGTTCCGGCCGTAGTGGAACTACATGGCTGGCAAATATAATAGGTTCCTCTCCAGGGGTTGGAATTATCTTTGAACCTTTCGACCATCGTAAAGTATATGAAGCGAAGAATTTTTCGTTACGCGATTACTTACGTCCAAGAGAAAATTATCCCGAAAAAAAAGCATTTGTTGAGCGAGTACTCCGTGGAAATGTTCATAATGCCTGGATAGACCGTGAAAACAAAAATTTTTTAATATGGAAATATTTAATCAAATCGATACGCGCTAATTTGATGCTTGCATGGACAGATTACAATTTCCATTGTCCTATTATATATGTAATTCGGCATCCCTGTGCCGTTGTATTATCTAGGATGAAACTCAATTGGGAAGCACATTTAGATGTTTTTCTGAGGCAAGAAGAACTTATAGAAGATTATTTGTATGAATTTGAACCTTTAATCAGAAAAGCGCAAACCCCGATTCAAAAACATACAATAATGTGGTGCGTAGAGAATTTAATTCCGCTGATTCAACTTGCGCAACATGATTGGATACTTTGTACTTATGAAAAATTATGCAATAATACAGAAGAAGAAATATATCGGATTTTTAAAAAGTTAGGGATAAAGCGGACAAATAGGATTAATCACGCAATAAGTAGTTTTTATCAAACGCGTAAGGATAGCGCTATAAGGATTGGCAGGGACCCTTTGAACGACTGGAAGAAGACTTTATCAAAAAGTGAAATAAAAGAGATACTTGGGATTGTTAATGACTTTGGTATTAATCTCTACGGAAAAGATTTATTCCCAATAGCCAGATATTTAAAAGGCTTGGAATAACATGCATAATCCAAAAGTAACGGTTTTGATGTCAGTTTACAAAGGAGAAAAATATCTTCAGGAAGCCGTGGATAGCATTTTAAATCAAACTTTTCAAGATTTTGAATTTTTGATTATCAATGATAGTTCTACTGACGGTACACTCGAAATTTTAGAAAATTATACCGATCCTCGAATACATATTATAAATAATGAGAAAAATATCGGATTGACCTGCTCATTAAATAAGGGATTGAAAACGGCTAAAGGAAAATTTATTGCACGCCAGGATGCGGATGACATTTCTATGTCGAACAGACTGGATAAAGAATTGAAATTTCTGGAAGATAATACTGATTATGCTGCTGTTGGGTCTTTTGTAAAAGTTATAAATGAAGAGGGCAATGTAGTATCTACAATAGAAAAACCAATTACGGATACGCATATTAGAGAATTTCTTAAAATGGATAATTGTATTGCACACGGTTCTTCAATGATCAAGATGAGTTGTCTTCTGAGTGTTGGTTTCTATGATGAATCTATTCTTAAAGCCCAGGACTATGATTTATGGTTAAGACTTTCAGAAAAATATAAATTGGCTAATATACCGAAATATCTTTATTTCTGGAGACAGAGTCAAGAAAACATTTCAATTAAAAACAGTGATGAGCAGGAACATTACGTAGAAGTTGCGAAAGTAAAAGCAAAGAGAAGGAAAGAAGGGCGAGCCTTTTCACATAATTCACCATTACCTGAAATCTCGGTATTAATGGCCAATTATAACAATGCCGCATACGTCGGCGAAGCGATCCGATCGGTTTTAAACCAGAATTTTAAAAATTGGGAATTAATAATTGTCGATGACGCATCAATTGATAATTCCATTAAGAAAATCCGTCCGTTTTTGAAAGATAAAAGGATACGATTCTTTAAAAACGAAATAAACATAGGTTATGTAGAGACACTCAACAAGATGGTATATGAATCGAGAGCCAAAATTTTTGGGATACTTGATAGCGATGACGCTTTGACCGAGGATGCATTGGAAAAAGTTTATAACGCGCATATAAACCATCCAGATTGCGGTTTTATATATTCTCAATTTATGTTTTGTGATTCAAATTTAAACCCTATAGAAAAGGGATATTGTAAGCCTATTCCGCCAGGGGAAACAAACCTTCGTCGCAATTATTCGAGCGCATTCAGGACTTTTAAAAAGAGGGATTATTATAAAACGGAAGGGTATGACAAAGAAATAGTTGGAGCAGAGGATAAGGATATAATCTACAAAATGGAAGAAGTCACCAACCTATTTTTTTTGAATGAGGTTTTATATAAATACCGTGCTTTATCCAACTCTCAGACAAAGGAACCAGCAAGATATAAAACTGCATATAAATCTTTTATTCTTGCTAAAATTAAAGCTTTCAAGAGAAGACTTGATTCAAGCATACCAAATTTGACAAGAAGAGAGATGTCTAAAGAAATTTTTCTCTCGGTTAAATTTTTCTTTAAAATTGCCTCGGCTTTTCTATTTAAACTTTTGAATTTGTTAATGGGAAGCAAGTCCATTAAACGCACACTCTGAGTAAATTGTAAAAAGGACTCGTAAAATCAACTTCTCTTTTTTAAAAATATTGCGCCAAAAGTATATGGAGCATTATTAAAATCCGGGTGAACTAAATAAGTCTTACCGTTATCATAAAAATCCTGATTACCTAGCAAATTAAAATATTTGTTGTCAAGGAAATTTCGCTTAATATCCTCTTTGTTCGAAAGCCGATTTCTTTTACTGGTATTCGGACCAAAACCAACTATAGCAGGAGCCGGATTCTTATAATCAAAGGTAATAGAAAGTATACCATTAGGTTTAAGACATCTGGCAATCTCAGACAATGCAGCTTGTTTAATTTCAAAATCCAAATGCTCAAATACACAAATAGAATAAGCGTGGTCAAAAGACTCATCGCAAAAATCCAATTTTTTTATATTCATTTCATAAGAAAACATATTCCAACCCATTGCTTTTGTTATTTTATTCCCATTCAAAACAAGAGTTTTATTTATATCTACAGAGTGTACTTCAACTCCAAGAGAAGCCAAAAAACATGTAAACAAAGAAGAAGTTCCCCCAGCATCCAAGATACTCATATTTTTTTCGATCTTTGGCCCATTTTTCAAAACCCAGAATATCTCCCAGTATAAAAACCAGGGAATTCTACCGTCATCTATAGCATCAAGCAGGGGTCTATAGTCTGCGCCTCTATTGCTGATAGCTACCTTTTCTTTGACCTCTACTCTTCTCATAATCATCTTAATTAGATTTTTTATTCCGGTCCTATTAAACTCTATCATTTCCTTTTTTGGAAGGGTCCCACACCAAGATGTCATATATAGGTTTTTAGCATAAAGTGATTCAATCAAATTATTTATTTTTTTTATAATTGGCTTTGCTTCAACAGTTAACAAATCCTCTCTATCCATTGTCTTATTAATTATCTTTTTCATTTTCCCTCGATATTAAACAATATAAAGATATTCGGTTACAGTCAACCCTAATTTAAGCATTTTTTCTTGTCTTCACTCTTGCAATTTAAGTTATGCTAAAAACATTCTATACTTGACTGATAGAAAGTAAACAATAAATTATTATGAATTAAAAATTAAAAAAAGATACTTAAAAACCTTAAGTCAGAAAATCGATTTTGATAATGCAGAATAATCTTGAGAAAATTTTAAACTAGGAGCCTTTTTGGAGTATTTATATAATGGAGAACTCGCAAAATAAGATCTTAAAAAAGAATAAAAAAAAGAAAAAGATTCTAAAGAGATGGACACCCCGGGCGATTAAAAGAACAATTAAAAATGCTTTGCAAACCAGGAAAGTAATCCCTAGAACCTGCGGGCTTTTTATGACAAATAAGTGTAATCTTAAATGCCTGGGATGTCGCAGAAGTGTTTTAAATATTGAAGACTCAAAAGAAATAAGTTTAAGTACGGTAAAAAATTTACTTTCATTATACCCTGATATAAAGTCCTTCAGCGTAGGAGGGTTCGGAGAACCAACACTATGTAAAGAATTTGTAAACATTATTGATTTTTTAAAGAAAGAAGGAAAAAAAGTAAATATAATAACCAATGGTACAAATATAAATAAAATCCTAAGCTTAAAGTATAAACCGGATAAGATTATTGTAAGTTTATATGGATATGATGCAAAAAGTTATTTGATCTATACTGGTGTAGAAGTATACAATCAAGTAATTAATAACTTTTTAAGACTTAAAGACCATTTCGACAATGTAGGATTAGTGTACATTGTTACAAGGGAAAATTATCGAAATTTAGAAAAAATTATATCTCTTTGTGATAGATTAAGACCAGATTTCCTGCAGCTGATAAATTATCTGGTTTACGACATTACAAAAAGCGATGAGGTCAATAAAATTATTACTGTTAAGGACAAAGAAATTATTGAATATATCGATAAATTATGTGAGAATAGAGATTACGTAAAAGAAAAACCAGTATATATTGATTTTGAAAATCCAAAATTCAATTGCACTTCATATAATTCCAGGATAAACCTGGATGGCGATGGTAATATAGGAGGTTGCTTGAGACAAATCCCTCCGGATTCATCTTTTGGTAATATTTTCAGAGAAAAAGAGCCTTTCAATTCAACAGAAATGAGGAGACTAAGGAGATTACAACATACTATGGCAAAAAAGAAAAAGCCTCCTCATAAAGAGTGCAATTACTGTTTTGGAAATTGGTACCCACAATGAGACTTATATTGAAAGAATTCTTACAAAGAGTTTATATTAAATAATATGGGAAACCATCTTGTAAGCGTAATTATTCCTCTGTATAATCAAAAAGATTTTGTAGGAGAAGCTATTGAATCTATTTTAAATCAGTCCTATTCAGATATTGAGATTATAGTTGTAAATGACGGCTCTAATGACAACCCTTCTGAAGTACTGAAAAAATTTAAAAAATATATAAAGTTAATCAATCAAGAAAATAAAGGTTTGGCAGCAGCAAGAAACACAGGTATAAGACAATCCAGTGGAGAGTATATTCAATTACTCGACGCAGATGATTTTTTAGTTAAGGATAAGATAAAATTACAACTTGAGTTCAATGAAGCCAAAAGCTCGGATGTGTCTTATTGTGAAATATCAAGCTATGATAATGATACAGGTTGCTCCACCCCGCGGAATCTCGGTGAAGTAAAA
>CAZALG010000145.1:0-5640 GCA_964485935.1 uncultured bacterium
GCAGTGTATTTGGTGGCAGATGTATGTTGGGACGAACTTTTATTTGAACTAGACGCGGCCTTTGTAAATCAGCGATAATTTATTTCAAAGTCGCTTACGGTTTCGATACGCCAGAAGCGATAAAACAACCCATACTCCGATAAACCAAAATATACTTAAAGGAAATTGGTCTCTTCTTCCCCCACCATATGAATGCATTCCAGAAAAAAATATATTTACACCTAAATACGTCATTAGTAAAGTTCCAAAAGCAGGAAATGCAAAGACATTTAACCAGTATCTCCAATGGGAACGGATAACAAAGCGAAGATTAAGCACCAACGAATAAGAAAGAATAACTATTAACGTCCATGATTCTTTCGGATCCCATCCCCAATATTGGCCCCAGGTCTCATTGGCCCATATTGCTCCCAATATACTTCCTACAGCAAGGAAAAGAAGACCTATCCAAAGTGCCTGTTCTGTAATTTTGCTCCATGTGGGAACTTCGCCTATAATACGATTTTCTTTTCCTTGAATGGGAACTGTCAATGCAAAAAGACTTAAAAAAGCCAACGCAGTACCTATAGTAAAGAAACCATAACTTACCATTGCAGTAGATATGTGAAGTATGAACCATCTGGATTTTAAAATAGGAGGCAGAGGAGAAATCGCGGAATTCATAGAAGGCAAATGGGCTACAATCAATACAATTCCTGAGAGCAAGCTTCCACATATAAGAGGTAAACGAGCATGGCGAGATAGCGCAATCCCCGCCAAAAGACTGGCCCAGGCTCCAAATACCATGGTTTCGTATTTCATGTTCCACGGGGCATGACCCGCCATAATCCATCTTATACACAATCTTACAGTAAATAATAAAAATCCAATCCAAATTGCCCATTTAAATATTTTTTCCAGGATAGAAAATAATTTTTCAAATCGTTTTTTGAATCTAAATCGCGCCACACTCATCAAAAAAAACATACCCACTATCAATATAAGCCATTTGCCTAAATGTTCTAAAATCCGAAAATCGTGGTACAATTTTTCGACTTGAACATGAAAGAATAAAGAAACCAAACATATTATTCCCATAAAGCATAAAAGGATAACACTAAAACGAGACTGAATGGACTTTCGGATTTTGGTTTCAATCTCTCGGATTCGACCGTTTGGATGGAAAAACGCTAGCGCTATCACTCCGAGAAGAAGGAAAAAACCCGCATATGTCACAGGAATTCCAGGATCCCGAGAGACAAAAAAGACGGAACCTTTTTCATCCGTGTAAAAGGAATACTGATATATTCTATAACCTCGATACCGAAGGATGTGATTCATGTAAATGGAATAAGGTTCCTCGATGTTATGATCAGGGTCTTCAATCACCACATCACTTTGAAATTGAGAAGGTTCTCCTGAATTCTTATAGCGCTCGATGCTGAAGTCCGAAAGGTGCAGGGAAAAAGGGAGATAAAACGGCTTGGCGTCGAATTGGTTAGATGATTCTCCTTCACGAAGGGAGAGGTAACCTTCTATAGCAAAATGTCGAGTCAGTATAACTCCCAATAAAATAATCGAAAAAGCAAAAGGAAACAAAACCACGTCCCATTTTTTTCTCTGCCATAATTTGGAGCGAATAAGATTTACGAAAAGAGCGACTGAAAACCAAATCCATAAGATTTCAAACCACCAAGCATTATATACAAAAGACCTTCCTGCTAAACTCCCGTATGACCGTTCAAGTAAAGTCGCAATTATGATACTTACGATAAGACTCATTACAAGCCCAAACATAGTTCTCATCGAGAAAAAAATTTTTCGAATCATTTGCATGTAATCGGAAGTCCTCCTTTAAAACTATGATCTCGAAGCACTTTCTCAGAAGCCTTTAGAATATCTGAATTAATAGAAATACTCCCGCAGAGACGTTCTTTAATGATCTGCATATTATCTTTTAAGTAGAATGCCTACTATACAGTGGGAAATTTCAGCGTATATTGATTGGTGTGCTATTTGATATATACACATAAAAAATGTTAGTGAAGTGCTGGCAGCCAATTTGAATTCATCCCTTCTATTTTCTATATACTTAATTTCCCGCTTTAGGTGTTGCCCCAGTTATCGCCATATCTACCGGAATGTTTTCAATACTACGAATAACACGTGCAAGTTTTTCACCTGTAGTTTTTACTGGTTCAGTAACGAGTTCAGGTATAGTGTAGGTCATCAAATAAGAATCAAAAAAAGTAGGATCTTCGTGAGGCACTAAAAAAGCTTTGTATTGCTTTCCATTTTCGTCTACATAGGTAATGTATGATCGATTGAACAAAGGATTTCCTTTTTTGCTACTAAAAACGATCCATCGGCTGTTACTTGACCAGGTATGCCAGGACTCACACTCATCACTATTGATTTCCATTTTCCTGTATTCAGGCTGACCGGTTTCTTCAGTTGTTTTCAAATCCAGAATATAAAGGTCGCTATCGGGATGATAGCTGGGCCAACAACTATATTTACACATAGAAAACGTCAACCAACGCCCATCAGGACTAACCCGTGGTTGATTCATACTCAAACCTGTCTCTTTAGCTAAAAGGACTGTCTCAATTTCACCCCATTGATCTTTCTCGATATCATAGCTAATTCTAAAAAGGCTGTATTTACTTTCTTGATAATGTTCAGGGGGCACTGTTTTTGTATCCGTCCATAACATTTTTGCATTACAGAAATATAAATAACGCCCATCAGGCGACCAAGTAGGATAATTTTCCAACCAGTCTTTTCGGGAAAGTTGAGGTATTGTTCTGATTTCTTTGGAATCAATATAATAGAATCCGATCCATGAATCAATGTCTACAATATCGCGCATTTCATTTCTATTCGCATGCAGAACTAAAGGCGGGTAGTTTATGGTTAATGCTAATAATCGACCACTTGGGTGCCACGAGGTAAAACCAAATTTTTCTACAATTTTATATATTTTATCTCCTTCAACTATCAACAGACTACTTTTATAATCCTTGCTGCGGGTACAAATCGATATTTTATCAGCATTGTTGTCACAAAATGTATGACAATGAGCACATCCATACTTATATCTATCATTTTTTAAGACGGGCAATTCTTTAAAGTTATGTAAATTACGTTGATATAATCCCATCTCGCTCCAGGTATTATGTGATGGGTGGATTTTCCGGTACACCAGAAAAGCATCTATCTCTTCATTTGCAATTTTATTGGTTATCGTTTTAAATTGGTTCCATTCATTATTCTCAGCTTTTACAAATATATCAATCAATAATTCCTGCCCACGATTCAAGCTTAGAAGTTTATGCCAGGAATCTTCCGGAATTGAAATTTTCGGCGTCCGTCTAAGAATTTCAATCGGAGTGCCTTGCTTTGAATGGATTTTTACATAATACTGAATCCCCTTTTCTTTAATCAAAAAGTTCAATGGTGCTATATTAGGTGGAATGACTGTCCCACAATAGTCAGGATGGATTTTTGGAAGCTGATTTATTGAATTATATTGGTCAATGGAGACCTTATGATTCTTCAAAACAAAAACAACTACACTGGCAATCAATATAACTAACACAACAATTGAAAAATATTTGTATTGTTTTCTCATTTATCCTTTCTCCTCACTCGAATAAATATTTTCAAAAAAGATATAGTAAAAAAAGTAGCTGTCTCTTAACTCATCTGGAAATTCTCTAAAGGCCTTGTTTTTGTCATTTTTAAAAGTTTTAAGTACTTTTAAAAAATTATTGAACCGTTGCAAGGATTTATTGCTAATCATCAACTTCTTGTCTCGCATAAGAACTTTTCCATCCGGATCGCTGGCCATAATTAAGATGGCCTCTTCGAATAATCTGGGGATACGAGAATATTGAAAAGCTTCAAAACAGTCAATATTTTTAGCAAAATTATTTAAATCTCTACTTAAAAGGTAACAAGTCATTAAATACTCAAAAGCCATCCGGTTATATCGATTTTTTTTCAGTAATTCAAAAAGAACTGCATCAATTGTTGGATAATCGAGGAGATGTTCTCGATCAATCATCAGACTACGTAAATACTGAACTTGCTTATCCGTTGATAAGGTAGGATCCGACTCGATTTTATTGAGGTACTTATTCGCCCATTTCGAATAAAATAACATTTTGTTCAGCGCCCCGAGATAAATTCGAGCAGTACCGATATTCCCTTTAATCATATTTATTAGCGCCATTCGTTGAAGGAGTTGAGGGCGTTCTCCATAATATTCCAACGCTTCAGCCAGAGCATGCTCGGCTCCATTAACATAACCAAGATCAAGAAAAATGTCGAATTGATACCAGTATAAGTGCTTGTGGTACTTTCCAACTAGCAGAAGTGTACCAGGATTCTGTCGTAAAGTAATTGAAGTGTTACCAAGCTGGCCGGAATGATATAAAGCACGGTTTACTGCGGCAATTACAAGATCATTGTTTGGATTATCTTTCGCGGCTTCCAACACTTGTGGCCACATCCGATTGAAGGCATAATAATCTACTGCAAATAATGACTTTTGTTTGCTATCAAAAGAAAAGTAAACGGCAACAGCTGCAGACAAAAACAGAAAATTTGTACCAATAATCCATCTTATTTTCTCATTCTTTATAAAATATCTTTCTCTGACTTTGTATACGAATTTTTGTAAGATGAGTTTGTTATTAAATATCCGCCAGATGATTAATGCAGAGGTTATTAATGGCAAAAATAAGTAAAGACCATAAACGAAAATGACAACATCTGTTTTAATATAGGTTTGAAATTTCCAGAACATTGGCGTTAATCTAGTGAAAGCGTCGATACTGCTGAGACCATAAATAAAAACACCTACAATATAAGGAACAATTAAAGCTGATAATAAACATATTAGGCTTGTCTGCCACTGGCGTTTTGAGAGTAATTCGTACATACCACAGAGTAGTGCAAATACAAGGTATGCTCCTCCAACCAATGCATATAGAATTGCCGAAAGAATCAAAAAAGCAATTAGTCTAAGTGATTTATTTTTAAAATCAAATTTCATGTATAACCATATAAAACAAAGCGCAACTGTCAAACTAATCGTAGTGGTGAAGTAAAACGTATATTGAGAGTAGAGAACAATAAAAAAGATTGTGGGAACAAAACGAAGCCATTTTAGATGCGAAGCATTCACGCTTTTGACAAAATCATTAATAAAAACGGATATTATCCAAGCTTGAAATGTTATAATGAGTGCCCCAGCCCAGGAAAAATAGAAAAATTGAGATAGGAAAGCGGACGCATATTCAACAAGTCCACCGGGATAATATAGATACTCCTTAAAAAATACCCAATCCTTGTAAAAAACAGGGAAATAACATATTTTCCCTGCACCATGATAAATAAGACGGAGGTCTAAAAAAAGCCATAGATATAAATAAAACAATGTAAAGAATACGAAACTTCGGATAGGCGTTCTGATTTCTTTAAAAGTGATTTTTTTAAAAATATTCATTAAAAATTCTCCATTTTTACTCTAAGAGAATACATACTATTGATGAATATAATTATGCTTTTCCTCGACTTTCATAGTAGCACTTGTCTGTGCATCCAGATCAATTTTGGGATCAAGAACGGCTTTCTGTGTACTGCCTTCGGTTA
>CAZALG010000146.1:0-5638 GCA_964485935.1 uncultured bacterium
GACATCAGGCTATTCGATAAAGATATTTACCAGGATTATGATTCTACCTACACAGCAAGCTGGTTTCTCGATAAATTAAAATACTATGAGTGGAATCCATATCAATATCTTATAGACCTTGCTCAGTTGGCAGAGCTAGACGGTGTCATTAAAGGGATTCTTTTACACCAGGGGGAAACTAACACAGGTCAGGAAGAATGGCCATCATATGTAAAGAAAATTTACAATGATATGTTAACAGATCTTTCATTGGAGGCAGAATCGGTACCTCTTTTAGCCGGAGAAGTATTGTCTGACGAAGGCAATTGCTGTGCAAGTATGAATCCGATAATTAACAGGCTTCCTGACACTATCCCTACTGCATATGTTATTTCTTCGAGCGGATGTACAGGGCAGGATGATGCGCATTTTAACTCGGAAGGCTACAGAATACTCGGGATACGATATGCTAAGACAATGCTTTCAATAATGGGTTACGATACAACAAATCTTGAATATCCGCAAACGAGTGGAATAAATTCAGAGGAAGTACCTGATAGTTATGTATTAGTACAGAATCATCCGAATCCATTTAGTTCTACAACATCAATAAAATATTATTTACCCCAAAAAGCCACAGTTACTCTGGAAATTTTGGATGTTTCGGGACGAACAATTGAGACGTTAATTAATAATGTTGAGAGTATAGGTGAACACACTATTACTTATGATGGTTCGGGTTTATCCAGCGGCACTTACCTTTATCGACTAAGAACTTCAACAGGCTTTAAGCAAAGCAAAAAAATGCTTCTGGTAAAGTAAGAAAAGAGAATTCAGGAGCCAGAAGCCAGTAGCCAGAATCCCATCACCACCCCCTAAAAAATTATTGAACCACAAAGTGCACAAAGAAAATTATTGGGATTAGAAGCAGTACATGTTAGAATTTCAGGGATTATGGATTAAGTATTAAGTGTTATTTCTTAATCCTTGCTCTACTTCGTAGCTTTACAACTAATCCTTAATCCTTGCTTGACCTCCCGCTTTTCTCCTAATCCTGAGCAAAACCTAATTTCCTCTCTTGACAATAGACCCTTTTGGTATAATTTTTGTCCAGGTGTAGCCGGGGTGGCGGAATTGGTAGACGCGCATGGTTGAGGGCCATGTGGGATTATATCCTGTGGGGGTTCAAATCCCCCCTCCGGCATTTAAAGCCCAATAAAAAGGTTCAAATAAGCTTATTTGAAGTCTCTCAGATACTCATAAAAGCTTTATATTACGTTTTTTTCTTATTAATCCAAGAATTACTTGACTTTAAACAAAAATTCTCTTATAATTAAAGAAAAGGAGAGCAAAAATGACAATAAATGAAGATTTTGGCCCAATCGAATATGCCTTCGTAAACCTTGAAGGTGATGGTATTTCATATAAGGAAGGTTCCATTTCTGCGGAAACCTTCAAAAATAAACCCCCCCAAAAGCTCGGAGAACTAATCGAAGAAACAGCACTTATACTTGAAGAAAGAGCCAGACGTATCGAATTTGAAGAGTGGGAAGAGACCAGCGAAGATATGCCTTACAATACCCTACATATTGCAATCCAAAGAATCAGAGAATTAGGCGGAATAATAAAGAAATTAGAAAGAGTCGAGAGCTGCGACCATGATTGGAAATTAATAGGTGAACTCATTCGAGTCATAGCTTCTCTACTAAACCATATTAATAAAACAAGATAACATAATAAAATAAAATACTAAAATTTAAAAAGCAAAATGACAGATAAAAATGCAAAAACTTAAAAGGTTAGCACGCAGATTTGCGCAGATTTAAAAGGACTTTTTCTTTGTTGTTTTATTTGATTCATTTTTGAATTTTAATTTGTAATTTTACACTTTGATATTTGATTTTTACATTCTGATGGATTTAGTACATCAAGATAAGCCTAGATTCTTAACAAATAAATAGCATATAATTAATATACGAAATATCTTATTTTATAACAATATTACTTTCGCTGCCTTCCTGTTCCGCAGACAATAGGGCTTCTTCCGCTTTGCTTAAAAATTCTTCAAGAACGGTATAAGTCTCAGCGATTTCAACTCCACCCAGACACAACGTAACATTCAAGTTTCCTGATTCTGTTGATATAGGAGAACTTGACACAAACGAACCAAGTCTCTCGGCAATTTTCTGTATTGCAGATTTATCAGCTTCAGGGAGTAGAAGAACAAATTTATCCTCGTCGTAACGCCCAAAATAATCAAGATCTCTAATTTTTAATTTACAACGATTTGTCACTTCAAGTAATACCTGTTCAACAACTTTTTCATTATTTTTAGACTTAATTAGGTCAAAATCTTTAATAGTAATCAAAATTACAGATAAAGGTCTTTGAAAACGACGTGAACGTATAAATTCACATTCAGCAAGATCGAGAAAATATTCTCTGTTATACAATCCGGTTAATTTGTCAGTGGTTTCCTCTAAACCCGAAAGCCTTTCTCTCAATTCTTTCAACTCATTTATGAGTTGCCCTTTTGTCTGATCTTTATACCCCATATTTGCCTCCTAAATATCTTTAAAATAACTTAATAAAGATTTTGTTTCCGTTTCTTTAATTATAAAATTTTTTTTTATTGAGTCAAGTGTTTAAATTAATTTTTTCTACTTTCTACTTTTTATATCCGCGAGACGCAGAGGTTCTGGATACTTACTATTTATGGAAAGATTCAAAATAATATTCCTGGCATTTTTAAAACCCACCTTATTACCCGGAGAAATAAAAATGGGCTTTGTGTCACTTTTAGAGCAAATAGCCTCCCCCACTTTTTCTCCCTTATAAGTAACATCAGCCCAATTCCCTTTCTTAAGAGATATGGCCTCAAATTCTCCGACTAAGAGATTTTTGGCACAGCCGATAGTTGGTAAGTCAAAAATTACGCCCACAAAACAGGCAAGACCAGCCCTGTCAGGATGAGCAATACCATGCCCATCTACAATTACACAATCAAATGGTACAGAAATTGATGAAATAGCTTCTCCAATAAGAGGCATTTCTCTTATAGCAAATTTAGTTGGAATATATTCAGGGTAGACTTCTCTTTCGAATGTAATTTCCTCGGTAACTAGCTTTTCATTAATATTGAAAACCACGCAGGAAACTTTAGCTTTTTCCCTATAACTCACATCACAACCTACCACATTTACCGGATAAAAGTTAGGAACTTCCTTAACAATGACTTTTTTTGAAATTGTTCCATATAATTTTTCAATGTTTTTGTCGCTAAAAACCATTTCAGATTTTAAATCCGCTTGCATTCCAGGAGATAAAGTTTTTGTTGTTAACTTGTGGGTCTAAGTTTAAGAAATTACTTGACTTAAGCGCTGTTTGTTTCGACGCGATTCCGTCCCTGATCTTTTGCCGAAAACAAAGCTTCCTCTGCTTTCTCAAGTAATGCGGAAATATCAGTTATCTCGGCAGTTTTCTCGGCAATTCCAATACTAACAGTTACTGTAAGGGAATTTTTCTCTGTTGAAATGGGTCTGGAAGCAATAATCTTACGCAAACGGTTGCCGGCTTTTTTAGCATCCATTTTATTGGTTTCCAAAAATAAAAGAATAAATTTACCCCCCTCATAACAACCTATATAATCAAGATCACGAATATTATCCTTACATCTCTTAGAAACTTCAACAAGAATCTGATCCCCAAACTTTTTGTTGTATTCTCTATTTATTTCCTTTAAATGATCTATATCAACAAGGACTACTGAAATAGGACGTTTAAATCGATGAGCTCTCTCAAATTCCCTTTCAGCTAAATTTAGAAAATATATCCAGGTATATAATCCCGTAACTTTATCTCTGGGATTTTTTAGTTCTTTAACTCGTTCTCTAAGTTCTTCCACTTCCTCTATAAGTTCTGCTTTGCTTTTTTTGCTATCTTCTTTTTTTTCCATTTATATAATAGTAAGCTTTTCCCCGCTCCAGTCAAGCCCCGAAAAAATTTTTGAACCACAAAGAACACATCGCGGCAAAGCCGCTAAGTTCAAAATTTAAATATCAAAATGTAAAATTACAAATCAAAGTTCAAAAACTTATAAAAAAATAAATAACGAGTCCTGATAATAACACAAATCATTTTTCAATTTTTACTGTTTCAGGATGCGCTAATTTTGCATTTTAATCTGTCATTTTGTTTTTTAATTTTTGATATTTAATTTATATAATGATTAAAAAGATTTCTATTTTTTAATTTTTCAAACTCAACTAATATATGTTATTTCTAGTGAGTGACGATAACATTTCTTCAGCTTTATATGAACTTCTAACAAGCGGACCCGAAATGACATAATCGAATCCAATATTATAAGCCAGATTCTCTATTTCTTTAAATTCATCCGGATGAACATAACGAAAAACAGGCAACTGTCTCAAAGTAGGTCTAAGATACTGACCTACAGTTAATATCCTACATCCGGTAGATTTTAAATCCCTCAATAATTTTACTACTTCTTCCTTTTTTTCACCCAAACCAACCATAAAGCCACTTTTCACAGGAAAACCGGTGCTACCACCAGAAGCTTCTCTTAAAACCCTGAGAGTTCTATCGTAATCGGCTTCGGGTCGAACTCTGGGATAAAGCCTTCTTATAGTTTCAACATTGTGATTGAGAACATCAATATCGGAGTTAAGGACTTTTTTTAAAGAATTTATATCTCCCTTAAAATCAGGAATCAAGACCTCTACTGTTGTAGACGAATTTATTTTTTTTATCTCTCTTGCCGTACGGGCAAAAAAACGGGCTCCACCGTCATCAATATCATCACGGCTCGGAGAAGTTAAAACAGCATGTTTTAACTTCATTTGTTTTATCTGTTTTGCAATCCTAACTGGTTCAGACTCATCGATAGGTTCAGGAGCTCCTTTAGCTATAGAACAAAAACCGCAATTCCTTGTACAAATCTTACCCATTATTAAAAAAGTTGCTGTACTTTTTGAAAAACACTCACCTATATTTGGACATTTTGCTTCTTCGCAAACTGTGTGTAATTTTTTTGATTTTAGAATATTTTTTAAAGTTTCAGCTTGTTTTTTTCTGGTAAGCTTACTTCTAATCCAGTCAGGAAATTCAGCGCCGCCCACTATTCTATAATTTGATTTTTATCGTCAACTTTAATTATCTTCGGCGGGAAATTCCTGTTATCGATATACGCAAAAGACATTATTATAAGTCTATCCCCAACACCGGCGAGGTTGGCTGCGGCACCATTCACACAAATTTCTCCTTTTTTACCATATATCACATAAGTTTCAAAACGGTTTCCATTGTCTACATTGCCAACGAGAACTTTTTCATTCGGAGAAATATCCGCTTTTCGAGCAAGTTTCTCATCTATGGTTATAGAACCATCGTATTCTTTATTTGCCTCTGTCACCCTTGCCATATGTATTTTAGACTTAAGAACTTCAAACAACATTAAAATCTCCGTTATTTCTTATCATAGGCTTATATTACTTTTATACTTCATTTTGTCAATGGTACCATAATAAGAATTAAGCGCCTAAGTCGTTGATTGGTTTAATGGTAATAAAAAAAAGTATTGTAAAAAAACCAATATTCATTGTTTTTTTATACTTTTATACCCCCGATTCAAAGCCTT
>CAZALG010000147.1:0-5612 GCA_964485935.1 uncultured bacterium
AAGAGGCAATGTGTTCGGGAAGTCTGGGTGGTTTTGAGGTTTTAGGTGGTAAAGTTACACTGACAGGTGGTTCCTCCCATGGAGTAGATTCTACAGATATTGCCTATAAAATAGCAGCCTCCCGGGCTTTTAAGAATGCCTACAAGATGGCGAATCCCGTACTTTTGGAACCTATTATGGAAGTAGAAGTTACCGTGCCGAACGAGTATTTTGGAACTATTTTGGATGATCTTAATACTCGAAGAGGGGATATAAAGCACGTTGACCACAGAGGTGATATGGTAATAATTGAAGCGCTTGTACCCCTATCGAATCTATTTGGTTATGCCACAGACTTACGGTCTCTCACCGGCGGAAGAGGAGTTCATTTTATGCAGTTTACAAAATATCAGCAAATTCCTGAAAAAGTTATGGAGAAGGAACTGGATAGTATAAGAGGATATTAAATAGAAGTTAGGAGTTAGAAGTTAGAATCCCCACCCAACACTCAATAATTAGCCACGGATTTACACGGATAAACACAACACTTCTTAGTGCCTAATTGTAAATTGTAAGTTGAAAATTGCAAATTGTAAATTTAAAAAAAAGAGAAACAACAAATCACACAAATAGCACAAATATTTTTTTCCTTAAACTTTTACCTGGTAATCAGAAGATGCGTGTTATTATCACACAGAATGCCAATCTTTTCGCATTTCAAGGTCGTTTGACCGTGGAATTCGTTCACTCATGCTTTAAAGGTATGGATTCTACGCTGTCGGCTAAAAGTAAAGGTATTACAAGTTCGTTCTTATACTTGTTAAAATATATATCAGCGGGTCCATGATGTCCGGTTGACACAATCGTAGGTTCTTTTGTAAATGAATTGTCATATTTGTAAATTGTACCCTGTTTTGTATACCCTTTTTGAAAACTTCCCGGTCCCCATTCCGATACGTAACAATTACCATTTTCATCCAGAGTTATTCCATCGAGGTTGGTGAATTTTGTAGATACAAGAGTTGAAATAGTTGAGTCCTCGAGACTTATTTCGTCAATCGGTGCTTTTCCTACAAAGTAGCATACCAAAAGTCTTTTGTTCGATTTATCATAAATAATTCCGTTCGGCCCACCTTGTGTTTCGATAAACAGTGAATAAGTTTTAGAGGCAATATCGATTTTAAAGACTGTAGCGGTATTGCTGCCTGTTACGTATAAAAATCCCGAATCATCACAGGTAATATCATTCAAAAATGACGCTTCTTTTATTTGTATTTCCAGTTTGGGGCTTCCGTCTGTAATATCAAATCCTCTTACTATTTTAGGGTTGTCTACAACATATAATGTGTTTTTATGTATCAAAATACCGAGTGGTTTCGATAACCCTTTTTTGAAGTAAGTTTTTTCTCCGGTTGAATCTATCCTGATAATACTTCCGTTGCCGAAGTTTGAAATAAAATAACGTTTTGTTAAAGGGTCGTAGGTTGCACTTTCAGGCATTTTAAATTTTCGTGAATAAGATTGATGGGCAAATATCAGAGTTGTTAAAAGGACGAATAGCTTGAAGTTCATATATAGCGATGTGATTCTTTCATAGGTGCCCCTGTTACTCCCATTATTCTCATATTCCTATAATTATAAAAAAAACACCTAATAGCAACATTGCTATACCGGCTACAAAAATCCGTAATGTATTAGTGTTGGATAAATTGTTTTTTATAAGGTCTTCCTCGTTCGCAATTAGCATAATCGGTTTTTTGCTTATTTGAATACTGTTGTCCGCTAACTGTTCTGCAGAACCAACAACAACAATCTCGCTGTCGGGTGAAATATAAGCATCCCCGAATAGGTAATCGTATTTTGAACGGTTAAGAGAATCGTCATAGGGAATGAGGTCCTCTGGAATGTGCACAGGTTTTTTGGATTTTTTAAAATCGCTTTCACCCATTTCCTTTAATCTCTTGATTCTTTCTCCGAGTGACAAAGTCTCATTAGAGGAGGAAACATAATAATTAATTTCATCCAAACCTAAGAAGTCAGCCCCCTCTGTATTGACATGGATGCGTCCGGCCCCGTCATCCACATCAAAAGATAATGAATTCTCTCCACTGGCAACTATCTGCTGTGCCGCTCCTGATGCTCTGGGACCACCTGTTGCCGATTTAAATTTCATCGATATTGTTCGATATTTATAGTAAACACAAGGTTTCTTGGAATATGGACTTGATAATGTTTTATCTGTGATAATTTTTCCTTTTATTTTAACGGGACCTGTATTAATATAATCTATTGACTGCAATTTTGCTGCCGTAAAAAATTTGAATTTTTTGTATGCCTTGTAGGCTGATATGATCAATCCGATACCTATTAAGAGAAAAACTAGGGAAACCACTAATATTCCTGTATCCATGATTTTTTCCTCCTTTATTTAAATTAAATCAAATTATTTTCTGAATTTTAGATATTTATTAGGAGTTTGTCAAGGAATTTCTGCTACAAAGGTACCAAGAAAATAGAATGCAGATGAAAGCAGATTTACAGCATTTTTTCGGTTTTCAGCCATGAAGAGTAATGTTTATTCGTCTTGGCTTTGTGTGAGATTATACTTAGGTTGTGTGGTAATGACTATCTTGACAAGGTTATAAAAATTCGTACAATTAGCATTGAAGGTACTTTTTAAAATGATTGTTACTTGGATTGCGAAAGTTTTTGTGGCAATAAATTCGAATAAAAAAACATCGCAGGTTGCGCTGGCTATATCTTTTGCTTTTCTTCTTGCCCTGGTTCCCAAAACAAACCTTTTCTGGGTTTCGCTGTTTGTTCTTACCTTCTTTCTTAAGCTGAATCAAGCAGTAGAAATGGTCTTTATTGCCGTTTTTAGTTTGCTACTTGGTTTCCTGGACAAATTCCTGGATAGAATCGGATACGCTATTCTTACAATTCCCTCATTAAGCGACTTCTTTACAAAACTTTTCAACAGCCCGTTCTTTTATTTAACAAAATATTATAATTCCCTTGTAATGGGCGGACTGGTAGTGGGATTGGTAATGGCTGTGCCGATTTACTTTTTAGCGAAGTATCTGGTTGATATTTACCGCGATAAAGTGAGAGAAAAAATAGCAAACAATAAATTTGTTAAGGCAGTTACGAAACAACCTATCCTGGTGGGGATTAAAAACAAATTTGGTGCTGCTGCGAGGTTTTACGATAACATCAGGTAAGTTATATGAGTGATGTAAAAAAAATACCGAAACTATTTAAAGGAACGTTCACAGAAGAGCAGTTTAGAAAGAAAATCCTTCGCAAACTCTACATACACGAGTACAGAAATTATATAAATGAAGTTTTTACCCGGGATGAGCAAGGCAAATATAAGTTAAAAGAAAACCTTAGTGGAAAAGATATAAAGAGACTTAAAAGTGTTGCGAAGAGCATTAAAAGCAATGAAGGATTCGTCCTCCGGGGCAAGCTTGCTCTTATCCTGATTTTTCTAATAGGAGTAGTAATCTTCAATATCGTTTTTATGGATAAGTTGATTGAAAGGGCGATAGAAAGGAATCTCGAAACGATATTCGAGGCAAAAGCGGACATGAGGGGACTGGATTTGCAGATTTTTGAAGGGCGTCTTCGTTTCCAGTCTCTTGAAGTCGCGAACAGCAGAAAACCTTTCCGCAATTTATTTGAACTCGGAGAGGTTGATTTACAGCTCGATATTGAGCAGCTCGTAAGGAGCAAGGTCGTCATTAATAATGTAAAATTACAGGAAATCAGGTGGGATACGGAAAGAAAAACCTCCGGAGCCCTCCCGGGAGTTAGAGTAACAAAAACAGGAGAGATGGGCGAGGAAGAAGGGAAAACTTTTGTGGGTGCTTTTCTGGAAGACGCGGGAAAAGTAGTGGCTGATATTATAAAGAAAGAAATGAAAAATATCAAATCTCCGAAACTCCTGGAGGAATTGCCCGGGAAATATTCGAATTTGAAAGAGGAATGGGAAGAAACCTTGAGAGAGCAAAAGAAAGAACTGGAAAATCTTCCGGAATTGATAGAACCGGTAAAAGCGATAAAAGTAGAAAACATTAAAACCGCTGATGAGGCATTAAGCGCTTATAACATGGTTGACGAAACATATAAAAAGATAAAGTTGACGGAAACGAATCTTATAAAATCCTATGATAAACTAAAAACAGATTTGAATATGGCAAACGAGGATAAAAAAAGCGTTAGCACCAGCATCAGTAAGGATTTAGCGTATCTCTCTTCTTTTATCAAATCGCCTGAAAAGAGGGAAGAAATTGCCAGTGCGATTCTCGACCCTTACATAGAGAAATATATAGGCGAGATACATGATAAGTTTAAAAGGTGGAATTATTACTTTGAAAAATTAAAACCTATGATAAAGAGAAAAGAAGGAAGAGAATTGATTTTACGGGCTTATGGTCGAGACGTTACTTATCCCTGTGTGGCAGTTCCGAAGTTCTGGCTTCAGAGTATGGATGTTTCTCTTGGTAGTAAGCAAGATCGAAATCTTTACAGCGTAAAAGCCAGCGACATAACAAGTAATCAGAATCTAATAAATAACCCGACCACTTTTTCCGTCAAAAGAATTAAAAGCAGCGAAGAGGTTGAGTGGGCTGGGTTGATAGATAAAAGAGAAAACAGAGAAAAATCGGCAGCGTTCAATTTTAAAGCAAAAAATATACCGTTTGTCTTAGGGGAAGGCATAAAAGCCCTAAAAATCAGCAACGCAGGAGGTACTTATAATCTCGACGGAGAGCTTTCTTTTGACCGGGAAAGTAGAGCAGGCGGAACTTTGCATGTACAGCTTTCTAATCTTGAGCTAGATTTGAGTGATAGGGAAGATAAAATTGCGGCAAATATCAAGGATGTTCTTTCTAGTAATCCAGTGGATATAAAAGTTGGTTACACTGTTTCCGAGGACGGGAAATATAATCTAAAGATAAAGAGCAATCTCGATAAATTGATCGCCGGAACAATAAATAAACTGGTAACGGAGTGGGTGGGTGAAACTAAGGCTAAACTCGATGCAGAATTAAACAATTTACTAAGAGCCAAACTCGAGGAATACCAGGAGAATTATAAAGGCTTTGTCTCTCTGGAAGAAGAGCTTAAAGGAAATCTTCTGGAGGTAAAGACGTATACTGAATTAGCGGAAAAGAAAAAACAAGAATTGCAAGCCAAAATGGAAGAAAAGAAATCAGAAGTTAAGAAAAAAGCAGAAGAAGAAATCGAGAAACTCAAGAAAAAAATAGAGATACCTTTCTAAATTTTTATAGCAGTTTGTACGGGGTAGGGGTTAGAGATCACTCTTGACAGGTATTATAATCCATGTAAATTTATAAAAGAAGGGGGACAATTATTGTGTTATTTTTAAAGAAATTTTTTGCTGTTTATTTTGTATTAATTCTTTTTATACCTATTCAAATGCTGGCTGATTACGAATCCAACATAGGCATGGGAGAAATGAAGGGGAAAAGGGATGCTATGGGGGACGTTAATAAAATTTGCTGGTTGGGTGCGGGGGCAACGATAATTGGCTTTGGAGTTGCTATGATATGGAGATCTTCAGAACCTGATCCGGCTGAGTTCGTTGGTAAATCCCCGGAATATGTTAA
>CAZALG010000148.1:0-5585 GCA_964485935.1 uncultured bacterium
AAAAGCAAAGAAAGAAAAACGTATAATTTTAACTTTTGATAGAGATTACGGTGAACTGATTTATAAATATAAAAAATTCCCCCCCGCCTGGTGTACTATATTTTAGACTCGATCCTTATACTCCAGAAGAACCGGCTGAAATTTTATTAAGAATAATAAAAAAAGAAAAAATATCTATAAAAGGAAAATTTTCTGTAATTCAAAGAAATAATATCCGCCAAAGAATTCTTTAACTATAAAATACATTTAAGATACTAAAAACATTTACCACCTACTTTTCATATTTTTCTTTCAATAGAAAAGCTACATATTCAGAACGTGATTCTGAGGTTATGGGTTTATTGTTTTGTAGGCACCATTTTTTCAATTCTTCTATATCAACACTTATTTTTTCAGGGATGTGTCCACTTTTCTTGATTTCTTTTATTAATTTCTCCATGTCTTTTTCCCAATTGTCATATGTTTCATCGGTGTCGCTGTCGAAATCAGCAGCAACCTTTTTCAGTTTTTCCCATTGTTCTTTTGTATACCAAGCTACACCTATTTTAACTTCCTCTTTTTTTGTCATCAAGCACTCCTTATAATAATAAATCGTAATGAAAAAAAGAGGAATTGTCAAGGAATTTTTTAGCTACCTGCTTTGAGCTGAGATCTGCCTCGCCCGCTTGCTATATTGAAAAAAATCAGTTACGTATTCCTATTCCAAACATAATTATAGGAGAGGAGTCAAGAGTATAACCTTCAAGAAACCCCGGTGTTTTATATCCCAGTTCTAAAATGGCTGAAATTGGGTATTGTGAACTTGTAAGATCATAATAACCTCTAAGCGAAAAAGCACCTCCCAATCCTCCGCCTTTTAAAGTGATAGAATCTTCTCCTCCTATTTCTATTTTGGGCTGTTTCCATATATCAAATTTCGTATCGAGTGAAAATCGTTTGTTTTCATATATATTTTGAACGAATAGCCCGATACCTCCCCAGGATTTATAGAATGTATTATCGCCAATTCTTAAATCAAGCAAGAAGATTGTGTTTTTTGCCCGGAAATAGTTTTCTAAATGATATTCAGGCCCGAATGGTGCAAGTCCCATACGAAAGGAAGGTAAATAGTCAATTCCTTTAATACGAAACATGGGTAACTTACCGGAAAGATTCCCATCCCAGATGTAGGTTTTTAACTGTGTGTACAGAGCATAAAAAAGGAATGGATTAGCAAGGTTTATAATATTACGTTTTTTTAGATCTTCGGGATTCATCAGCAAATTATTAACATCGGAATATCCTGCGTGGCTATTAATCCCTCTCAGATATAGGGCTACATCGTGGCCAGTGTCATAGTCTTCTATATCCTCATCTGAAGTCGAAACAATATAATTAAAATTTGACCAAAAAGAGCGAAAGTAGAGAGATGCTTCCCGATAATAAATGTCTCTTCTTGCAATCCAACGGAAGCACAAACCCCTGTTCATTAGAGATTGGACTTCCATACCGCCCGAATAAAGAGCCAACCATTCATGATCGCTGTAAATCCTAGAACTGGAGGGCCTACCAATAACATAGCTTTCACCGCTGCCATAAGGGGGAGGTAATCCGAATTCATAATGTATGTTTTCCCAATCCTGTTCACGACACCGTGCCGCATGGCCGAAATATTCATGAGCAAAGACAAATGAAAAGAAATCTACTGGTAAGTCAATTAAAGTATATTTTGAAAGCCGGTATGCAACTCCGCCTGCCTTGCCCGTAAGGTTTTCTTCGGAGAACAAGCGAGGACGAATATATCTGTCTTCCAATCTGGTTAACCCATTATGAAGAGCGAGAATTGTGGAAGTTCCGCTTCGCATGGATAACCTAGTATCGAATAGGGCTGCGGAGTATGTGGGTGGAAATATAGCCAAAGAATCATTTTTACCTGTATCGGCATATGCAATTATAAAGAATAGGAATAACAATAGGTACGTTACTCTACATTGCGACATTTATATTCTCTACCTTCTCATGATTTCAATTGTAGATGTTTATAAAAGTTTGTCAAGGAATTTTTTAGCCGTCGGTTGTTTTTGGTTTTTCCTACTCAACAACTAAACAACTTAACTACTTAACTTAAATTCAAAGAATTTACTAAATCATTTCACGATTCAAGACCAGGCCCCTCTGTTCTGCTGTTTTTTTATTCGTCAAACAAATCATTATCTGGCCAATCGGATTTATTATTTATAGAAGATCTCATCATATCTCTTATATCATAAATTATTGATTCTGTTTTCGTATTTGTAATAATTGCGTAACTAAAAACATTATTCATCTTCTCTACAAATGCTGCCGTTCCGGAAAAATTACCGTCATATGACCAATTATCGTTGCCGAATATCATATTATCTATAGTGGATGACAGCAATATATCGGGTTTGGAATTCAATTTATCGAAACTAACCATAAATCTCAAAAGAGCACTTGAAGTTGACAGCCATCCTCCATATGAATCCATATAGGTCAGGTTAAAATTGTTGGGATGGGGTGAGGAATCGTCCTGATCGAAATATCTTACTTCATTCGGGTATTTTCCTTCGCCCGGACTGAGTCCGATTTCCATATCGGTTACCTGAGCCGGAGTCAAAATTTCATTTTTTACATATTCTTTATAACTCAAGCCGGATAACTTCTCGATAACCCTGCCTAATATAAAATGACCTACATTGTTATACTCTGAATCGGTGCCTGGTGAATAACTAAAAGGTTCATTATCTATTAGATTATCCAGAGTTTCTTTGTAAGAATCGATTAACATGAAAAAAGAGTTCCAACCTGTCTGATGATCTAGCAGGTGAGCTACTGTAATATCCTCAACTTCATTTCTATATGGAGAAGTTCCGTAATCGAATCCTAAAATGCCGTTTTCACCGAAAACTTTATCAGCAAATTTTAATTTTTCATCCTCTAATAGTTTTAATATAGCAATGGAAGTGATTACCTTAGAAACACTTGCTATCCGGAATAAACTGTTACTATTTACTCTTTCATTTGTCGTTATATCGGCTACACCATAGGATTTTAAATAAACAAGGTTTTCATCTTTGACAATGCCCAGTGATATACCGGGAGCATTGTGATTATGCATTAGTTGAATGACATTTTTATCAAGCTCAAAGAAATCCGACAATATTAGTGTAACGAGATATTCCTTTGAACTGCCGTCTTCTGCTTGTATAGTATACTCAAGAGGCGATGAAAAATCATTAATGGTAAAGTCGCTGTTTTGAATAGTTCCGTTTACTATGGCAATCGATTTATCGGGTATGCTGAAAGTGGCGATAAGAGATGTACTGTCGATTCCCCTCGGCAGGTAAACGTCGATCCAGTTTTCCGTGATTATTTCAACGGAATTTTCAGGAATGTCGTTATTCTCTTTCAAAAATGAAAATTCGAATATATCTTTTTCTGAAGACGCGCTACAGGCAGTCAGCAAAATGATAAATAATATTATATATGTTTTATTGAATTTATTAATTCTCATGCGTCGTAAATTATATCATGATCTTGAACATTACGGTCGTATATTTCCACTCCTTTGTTTAAATTCAAACGGAATATTTTTTTAGATTGTAGATATTTTAAGGAATTTGTCAAGATTGAATTCTCACACGGAGCCACAGAGAACACAGAGTTTTTATTGTTGTTTTTACTAAATCCTATATCCTAAATCCCAAATCCTAAAAAACTATTCAACCGATCCGAAGGATCCCAGAGATTCAAAAATCAAGACCTGACCCCTCTGTCTCTATAAATAAACTTATGTGCTTTTATATTTTTTAATCTACCCTTTTTGCTTCGCATATTATTTTTCCATTTCCAATAACATTCATCTTTATTACTTTATCATATTTGTCATTAATAAATTCAACTTCAACGCCATACTCCTCCGCAAAGAATTTGTTTTTTCCTGTAGGATACATTTCCATTGCCGGTGCAGCTCCGGATACCTCCAAAGTATCTCCTTTTTTTGTAATATGAATACAGTCATTATTATTATTATCTAATCGCACATATGTCCCAACATATCTTTCTAAGATATTACCTGAAAGTTTAATTGGCGGAAGTTGCTTTATCCTTTTTGCAGTACAAACGATTTTCCCTGCCGAAATTGTAATAATTGAATCATTTGTGATAAATTCATATTGAACATCAAAGCCTTTTGTAAAAAATTTGTTTTCAGTTTCGGGGTATAATTTAACTGTCGGTATTGCATAGCATAACATTTTTAAAGCACTGTCCTCTTTGGTAATTGTTACTTTTCTCCAATATGAATCTAAGTATATGCCAACATATCTTTCCAAGACCTCGTCAGACAGAGGACGAATTTTATGAGAAGAGGAACCGACAATATAATCCAAAACATTATTCCCAATATCGATAGATTCCTTTATTATATTATTATAAATATGCGCGCCATTATCTCCGTTTGTCAGGACCACTATACCTCGCCTCGATTTTGGCAATATAACAAACGTAGTTTTCACTCCCGGGTCTGAACCTGAATGTTCCAATGCATATTCCCCGCCAGGTAAATCTGTTACTACTTCCCAACCTAATCCCTTCGCAAAATGTTCTTTTATTTTCACTTGGGAGCTTATCATATCTTGATAAACCTTATTAGAAAGACCTGCGCCGTTCATCACATCGATACTGAATCTGCATAAATCCTCGACTGTCGTTAGCAAACTGCCTGCAGCATTAACCTTTCCGCCTTTTGGTGTTGATGGTATATATAAATTCCCCTTTGAATCATGCGAATGTGCAAACCTCGATTCATCCATATTTTCATCCCAATAAAGACGGCTATCCTTCATATCAAGCGGTCTAAATAATATTGAATCGGCTAATTCTGCCAGCGATTTATTAAACTTCCGTTCTATTGCTCTCCTTAAATATTCAAAGCCTTCTCCCGAATACTGCCATTGGGTTCCCGGTTCAAATTCAAACGCCAGCTTTTTGTCCGGGCTCCGCCAGCGCCAATTCTTAAAACCTGTCTGGTGAGTTAAAACATGTCGCGTGGTCAGTTTTTTATGCAGAGGATCATTTTCGACATCCGGATCAACCCAGTAATGAAAAAGAGGCTCGTCCAGGTCCCACTGCCCTGCTTCCACTAATTTTAAAGTCAGCATTGCCACAACCGGCTTGGTCATGGATGCCACCCCGAAGATGGTGTTGTCAGGTGCAGGAATACTTTTTTTAAGTTCTCCGAGCACCTTTATATACTTGATTTTACCATCTTCTATTATACCAATTCCCACTGCCGGTACATTGTTTTCAGTTAACCAGTTACTTACCTTATTTTCGAAACTTAGATTTTCTTCTGTTTTAACCTGTACTTCTGCCGCATTTACACATAAAACGCATAAAAATAATAATGACAATAATGCTATTTTTTTCATCTAAACCTCCGCCTGTTCATAAGGTTAGACGCAGAATTATAGGGGTATGTTTCAGGATTCTTATCAAGATAGACTTAAACCACAGATTACACAAACAAATAGTCAATTTTTAATATTGAATTACTAATTTCTAATTAACAATTAAACAGACAG